>CAYQJH010000021.1:7560-33876 GCA_964417755.1 uncultured Planctomycetaceae bacterium | reverse complement strand
CATCAACACCTTCTTCGGGCGGATCGACAACCACGTGGTGCGCCTGCTTCAGGAATACTGGGACGAGGGCGGCAAGATCCAGTGGATGGCGCAGACAGCCTCCGAGCAGGCTGACTACATCCGTAACATCAAGCAGGCAGCCGCCGTCGGCGCCAAGGGCATCTACGTCCATGGCGGCGTGACTGACGTGTGGTACTACAACAAGGACCTCAGCCATTTCCAGAAGGCCCTGGACGAGGTTCGCTCGCACGGGCTGCCCGGCGGCTTCGCGGGCCATCGCTGCGAGCTGCATGACTGGATCAACCAGAATATCAACACCGACTTCCACATGTGCTGCTACTACGACCCCTCGCCGCGGACCTCGCGGCCGGATCACGTGGTGATGGACCAGGAAAACTGGAGCCCCAAGGACCGCGACGACATGACGCGGACCATCCAGACGCTCAAGGCCCCGGCCATCCATTACAAAGTGCTGGCCGGCGGGCACAACCCCGTCGTGCCGGCCCTGGAATACGCAGCCAGCAAGTTCCGTCCGCAGGATGTGATGCTGATCGGCTTCCACCTGGGCGACGACGAGGACATCATCGCCAAGACGGTGGACCTGTTCGAGAAGATCGTCGAGAAGAAGGCTGCCCCAGCCGGCAAAGGCAAAGCTGACTATCCCGGCATCAGCCCGGCGATGTAAGACAACGGCTCACACACGGACACGAAGACACGAAGCACACGGGGACATTCGGCTTTTCGGCGTCGCGAAAAGCTGAATGTCCCCGTTGCCTGCGCTAACGAAACATATCCTATTTGCTGCCCTGTGGTATAATGCAACCTTACTTTCGGGCGTCCCGCGCGGCGCTTGCAGATCATAGAGGACCACATGGAAAACAATAAGATCATCCTGGACGAGACCGAGATTCCGCGTCAGTGGTACAACGTAGCCGCCGACCTGCCTTCGCCGCTGGATCCGCCGCTGGGGCCCGATGGCAAGCCAATTGGCCCGGACGCCCTGAAGGCCATCTTCCCGATGGCCTTGATCGAACAGGAGATTTCCACCCAGCGATGGATCGACATTCCCGCGCCGGTGCTGGAGAAGATCGCCCTGTATCGTCCAACCGCGCTATGCCGCGCCCGCAACCTGGAGAAGCTGCTCGAGACGCCGGCAAAGATATTCTTCAAGTATGAAGGCATGTCGCCAACCGGCTCGCACAAGTCCAATACCGCAGCCGCGCAGGCGTACTACAACGCCAAGGCCGGCGTCAAGCGCCTGACCACCGAGACCGGCGCGGGGCAGTGGGGCTCGGCCTTGTCGCTGGCCTGCCATCAGTTCGGGCTGGCCTGCACGGTGTACATGGTTCGCTGCAGCTACGAGCAGAAGCCATTCCGCAAGGTCATGATGCAGATATGGGGCGCCAACTGCATCTCCAGCCCGTCGGAGCAGACCGCCGCCGGCA
Source organism: uncultured Planctomycetaceae bacterium (assembly GCA_964417755.1). Lineage (GTDB taxonomy): Bacteria > Planctomycetota > Phycisphaerae > SM23-33 > SM23-33 > CAYQJH01. The sequence goes on along the minus strand of CAYQJH010000021.1, from coordinate 32,431 downwards.
GGAAGATTCGCAGCGAGCACCCGCACACTGGCGGCTCGCTGGGCATCGCCATCAGCGAGGCCGTTGAAGACGCCGCCAGCCACAGCGACACCAACTACGCCCTGGGCAGCGTGCTGAACCACGTGATGCTGCACCAGACCGTCATCGGCCTGGAGGCAAAGGCTGCGCTGAAGAAGATCAACGTCCAGCCTGATGTCATCATCGGCTGCTGCGGCGGCGGGAGCAATTTCGCCGGCCTGGCCTTCCCGTTCATCCCGGACAAACTCGAGCGCAATGACCTGCGGATCATCGGCGTAGAGCCGGCCGCCTGCCCGTCGATGACCAAGGGCAAGTATGAATATGATTTCGGCGACGTTGCCGGCATGACGCCCAAGCTCAAGATGTACACGCTGGGGCACGACTTCATTCCGCCGGCCATTCACTCCGGCGGGCTGCGATACCATGGCATGAGCCCGCTTGTGAGCAAGCTCGTGCATGACGGCCTGATCGAGCCGGCCGCCCTGCCGCAGAATGCGTGCTTTGAGGGCGCGGTGATGTTCGCCAAGACCGAGGGCATTATCCCGGCGCCTGAAAGCTCGCACGCGGTGCGGATGGCCATCGACGTCGCCCGCGAGTGCAAGAAGAATCGCCAGGCCAAGACGATCCTGTTCAACCTGTCCGGCCACGGACACTTTGATATGTCAGCGTACCAGTCCTACCTGGCTGGCCACCTGCAGGATACCGAGCAGGAATACAACGAAGAGACGTGATCGGATTCTGATCCGAGAATTGCGCCCGTGCGCCGTGAGGCAGCGGCGGTCTGTTTCAGGAAGCCCCGGCCGGCCCGGGGCCCGGCCGGCAGGCCGGGGATGTTGTAGAATCTTCGCCACGGGAGCGACCTGACGCTCTATGACAAGTCAGCCAATGGGTGCCGTGGTTTGCGAAGTCCCGAAGGGACGAAGCAACCACGCTTGTTCGCAAGACGTGGTTGCTCCGCTTCGCTCCGCAAACCACGGCACCCTATCCTCTATTTCAGGAGTAACACAACATTGATAACGGCATCCCCCTGCTTCCGCAGGGGCTTCCTACAAGGCACAGAACACAAGACGCCCGCGGTGCTATCCGCAGGCGTCTTGCGTTTTCGGCAGGTCTTTCTGCCCGCCATTAATAGGTTGGGGCATGAGGCGGGACATGCGTCCGCCCGCCAATGTGGAACAGCGCGGGCATCCGCGCAATCATGTAAAGCGCGGCAATGCCGACCACGATGTAGATCAGCCGGATAAGCACCGGCAGGACAAACACGCTGCTTACCACGTTGTAGCTGAACAGGCCCACCAGCAGCCAGTTCAGGCCGCCGATTACCAACAATACCCCCGCAATTACGTCCAGTACATGGTAGCGATTCATCTGGCAATCTCCTTCAGTCTTGCAGCCATCGGCCTCTAACCTTCTCTAGCCAATTCTAGGCACTGTCATGTCTTGCCGGTGGCCAGAGACGGTCGGCGCGTAAGCAGTTCAAGGACTTCTTCATCGCTGGTCTGATCGAAGTTGCGATAGAACTGCCCGACTGCATGGAACATGGCCGGCATCCGAAGACACAGCAGCTCATCGCACAGTCCCGCCAGGCGCTGCAATGTGTCCTGCGGGCCCACAGGCAGCGCGACGATCAGCCGGGATGGATTCTCCTGGCGCGCCGCCTGGATGGCTGCCTCGAGCGTCGAGCCGGTGGCTACGCCATCGTCGGTGATGATGGCCATGCGCCGCGCGATGCTCGCGGGCGGCCGGCCTTGACGGTATATGCTGCCCCTGCGGGCAAGTTCGTCGAGACATGCCCGGCGATTGGCCTCGATGTACTGCGGGCCGACGCCGATGTAGCTCAGCAGCTCGTGGTTGAGCACGACGTTGCCATCTTCAGCCACCGCCCCGATGGCTAATTCAGGATTCCCCGGTGCCGGCAACTTGCGAGTCAGGATGATGTCGAGGTCAGCCCGAAGGCCCTCCGCCAATTCATACCCAACCACAACCCCGCCGCGCGGGATAGCCAGCACAAGCGGATGGCTGTCCGCCAGCGGTTCAAGCTGCCGCGCCAACATCTGCCCCGCCTCGACGCGGTCGGCAAAGGGCTCATGAGTGTTTGAAATGATCCGCAATTCTCCCATGGCGTTCCCCTCTGTTCATTCTATGGTCGAAACAGACTTCATCCCAATGCCGTTATGTCAATTGCCCGCAGGCGAGGGCATCAAGCCCGCGAACACGCAAGTGCTGGCCGGCCTGTGGAAATCAGCCTGCGGGCGTGACGCCCGCGCCACTCCTTTCTATCTGCCGCCTGTCGGGGCTTTCGATTCTCCGCGGATTTGTCTAAAATGAGATGCTTATGTCGATTGGCAAGAAACTAGTCCTGATTGTGGCGATAGCCGGCATGCTCTGCGGGTGCAATCCGCTGACGATCTTCTCGCGGCGCGGCATGACGGCGATGTCGGGGCGCGCGGATCGCGGCCTGGTCATTGTCCTGCCGGGCATCGAAGGACGCAGCGGGCTCAACGAGGCCATCTGCACCGGCCTGGCTGAGGGCGGGGTGCCGTACAAGATCGAATTGTACGACTGGACGTCGCGCCTGGGCCCGGTGGCCAATCAGCGCGCCGAGGGGCGAAATCGCGAGCAGGCCACGCAGATCGCAGCGAGCATTGTCCGCTACAAGACGGCCTATCCGGGCAGGCCGGTATTTCTGGTCGGCCAAAGCGGCGGCGGGGCGATGGCTGCGTGGGTGGCTGAATGTCTGCCCAGCAATCAGCAGGTCGATGGCATCGTGATGCTGGCGGCCTCGCTTTCGCCCACGTATTCGCTCGACGTGGCGCTGGCCCGATCCAAGCGTGGGATCGTGAACTTCTATTCCTCGCGTGACTGGTTCCTGCTTGGCATCGGGACGACCGTCCTGGGCACGATGGACGGCGCGCATACGTCATCGGCCGGCAAGACCGGCTTCGAGCGGCCGGCGCTGCTGACTCGCAGCAAGGCCTATGAACGGCTTTACCAGGTCTCGTGGACGCCGGCGATGGCACAGGCTGGCAACACCGGCACGCACATCAGCAGCGGGGCATCGGCGTTCGTGGCGACATACGTCGCGCCGCTGATCATGACCCCCGCGTGGAGCCACCAGACCATCGATAGGATCATCCAAGGCCCGGAATCCCTCGCCGCCAGCAAAACGTACAATAGCCAACGATGAACCGCGAAAAAGTTATCGTGGCGATGAGCGGCGGCGTGGACAGCTCGCTGGCCGCCGCCTTGCTGCTGGAGCAAGGCTATGACGTCACCGGAGTGTTCCTGTGCCTGGGCACAGCCGGCGACCGCGAGGCAGATGCGCGCGGCTGTTGCTCGCCGCAGGATGCCGCCGATGCGCGCCGCGTGGCTGACCGCCTGGGCATACCGCTGTTCGTGCTGAACCTCCAGGATGAATTTCAGGCCATCGTCGATTACTTCGTCGGGGAGTATGCCTGCGGGCGAACGCCCAACCCTTGCGTGTACTGCAACTCGCGGATCAAGTTCGGGTACCTGCTGCGGCAGGCTGACCAACTGGGCGCCAGGTTCATCGCGACGGGGCACTATGCAAGGCTGGCCGGCATTGCGGGCCAGCGGGCGATCCTGCGGGCGGCGGCTATTGAGAAGGATCAGTCATACGCGCTGTTCGCAGTCGGGCGCAATTGCCTGGACAGGATGCTGCTGCCCATCGGAGATCTTCAGGACAAGGCCCGCGTTCGCGACATGGCCAGATCGCTTGGCCTGGTTGTGCATGATAAGCCCGACAGCCAGGAGATTTGCTTCGTCGCGAATGACGACTATGTTTCGCTGCTGCGCTCGCGGGCGCCGGCGGCGATGAAGGCTGGCAACTTTGTGGACTCAACCGGCAAGGTGCTGGGGCGGCACGACGGCTATGGCCAGTTCACCATCGGGCAGCGAAAAGGCATGAGAGTGGCGATGGGCGTGCCCTACTACGTGACGAAGATCGACCCAGCCAGCGGCGACGTGACCATCGGCCCGCGCCAGCAAACGCTTGGCCGCCGCCTGAGAGCATGCGGGGCCAATTGGCATTGTGATATCCAGGTTGGCAGCCAGTGGCCGGCTGCTGTTCAGATTCGGTACAACCATCGTGGCGCGTCGGGTGTCGTGAAGATCATCTCGGACAACGAATTCGAGGTGGAGTTTGCCGAGGACGTGGCCGCCATCACGCCGGGCCAGGCGGCTGTGGTCTACTGCGATGATCGACTCCTTGGCGGCGGATGGATCGAATGACAACATCGCCGGAGCAATCCGCAGATGCAGGCGATGCGTCTCTTTGTGGTGCAGGCGTCTCGCCTGCAAGGCCTGAAGTAAGCCTTCGCCATGAAGAAAGCCCCCGCCGGAAGGCGGGCGATTATCCCCCTGCTCCCACAGGGGGCTTTCATAATGGCGTCCTGGCCATCCACAGCGGCGCGCTTGGGGACCTGATCCTCTTTGGGTGGTTGATCGAGCGGTTGAGCGAACCTGTCAGCTTGGTGGCCGGCGGAGAGAAGGCTCGGCTGCTGGTTGGCTTGGGAGTTGCACAGAACTATTTGGACTTCGACAGCCTGCCAATGCACGAGGTCTTCCTGGATAAGCCCTCCGAGCAGGGCCGGCTACATTCTCTATTGCGAGGTCGCAGCCATCGCCTCATCAGTTGCTTTGGCCATGGCGACGAGCATGCTCAGGCCCGGCTCAAGGAAATCTGTGGAGTTAACCAGGCGCATTTCCTGCCGGTTCGGCCAGCCCAAGACCAGCATGGCCATCTGGTCGGCATCTGGTCCCAGATGTTGGGTTTGCCGCCGGTAGCATCACAGCCGCCAGCCTGGGCGGCGCCAAATCAGTGGCTTGCCGAGGCAGCCCAGATCACCGCCCGATTGGGACTGCCGCCCGGGCGATACGTCATCTTTCATCCAGGTTCCGGCGGGCTGGCCAAGTGCTGGCCGGCGGATCGCTTTCTTAAAGTCATAGGGAAGATCGGCTTGGGCAAGATAGTCATCCTTGGCCCGGCTGAGCTTGAGCGTTGGTCCCCCGGTCTGATTGCAGCCTTTGAAGAAAAGGCCCACGTCATCAAGTCGCCGCCCCTGCAAGTGCTGACCGGCCTGCTCGCAAATTCAGCCGCGTATGTCGGCAATGATTCGGGCGTCTCGCACCTGGCCGCCTCGGTGGGCGTACATACGCTCGTAATCTTTGGCCCCAGCAGCGCGGAGCACTTCGCGCCATTGGGCCCGAAGGTCAAGACCATTGCAGCCAACGAATTCGCCGACATTCCGCCAGCTCAGGTCGAGTCAACCTTGGCTGCGATGCTGGGTCAAAAATGAAGAACGCCGGGGTCTCCTTGCTTGGAAACCTCGGCGTTCCTGCTGCCGCGTCAACCTGCCGCGTAGACGCAAGCGGCCATGTTAACGAGTGTAAATCCAGAGCTGCGTGCCGCCGAAATACGCGTACAGCGCGAAACCGGTTGTTATTGCGCCCCAGACGATGCCCAGGATGCCGACCGGCAGGCCGGCAATCGCCAGGCCACGATACGTTCCGGGCGCCATGGCCTCTTTGTCTTTACGCAGGCCGACAGCACATAGGGCCACGCCCACTATACCGCAAGCCAGCCCCAGCAGTGGAATTACTCCAAACAGAAGGGACGCGATGGACACCACGAATCCCGCGATGCTCTCGCTCTTGGCTACCTGTAGCGCATGGTATGACCGATCCATTTCCGTTTGAGTTGGCATAACGCTCATTTCGGTACTCCTTGATTACCCCTAAAACCCTTGTCGTCCTTCACGACAATCAATTATAGAAGTCAAATTCCCGCTCAACAAAAAAAGGCAGCCCGGTATGGTTCCCGGGCTGCCTCTGCGTTTGGTGTCCAAACCACGGCCGAGACGGCTGTGCCACTCATGGGCGGGACGCCCATGCCATTTTTAACATACGCTCTTAGATAACGCCCTGCTGCACCATGGCGTCTGCCACCTTGATGAATCCCGCGATGTTCGCGCCGCGGAGGTAGTCCACGTACGAGCCATTCACGCGGCCGTAGTTGACGCAGTTCTGATGGATCGACTTCATGATCCGCTGCAAGGCGGCGTCGACGTCCTCGCGGCTGCGGCGCATGCAGCCGGCGTTCTGCGTCATTTCCAATCCGGAGACGGCCACGCCGCCGGCATTGGCTGCCTTGCCCGGGCCATACAGCACATGGGCTTCCTGGAAGACCTCGATGGCCTCCGGCGTCGAGGGCATGTTTGCACCTTCGCTGACGCAAATGCAGCCGTTCTTCACCAGAGCCTTGGCCTCCTCGCCGCTGATCTCATTTTGCGTAGCCGACGGGAACGCCATGTCGCACGCAATGCCCCACGGCCGCTTGCCGGGCAGGTACTTCGAACCGCGGAACTGCTTGACGTATTCGCTGATCCGCCCGCGCCGCACATTCTTGAGGTCCATCACCCACTGCAACTTCTCGTTGCTGATGCCCTCGGGGTCGTAGATCGTGCCGGAGGAGTCGGACAATGTGACGGCCTTTGCTCCCAACGTGTTGAGCTTCTCCACCGTATACTGGGCGACGTTGCCCGAGCCCGAAACGGTTGCGATCTTGCCTTCAATGCCCTCGTTTCGCGTGGCGAGCATCTCGCTGGCGAAGTACACCGCGCCGTAGCCGGTGGCCTCCGGACGAAGGTTCGAGCCGCCCCAGTTGAGCCCCTTGCCCGTCAGGACGCCGTTGAACCGGTGCGTGAGCTTACGGTACTGGCCGAACAGATAGCCGATCTCCCGCCCGCCAACGCCGATATCGCCGGCTGGCACGTCGATATCCGGGCCGATGTGGTGGCTGAGGCTGGTCATGAAGGCCTGGCAGAAGCGCATGACTTCGCCATTGCTGCGGCCTTTGGGGTCGAAGTCCGCGCCGCCCTTTGCGCCGCCCATCGGCAAGGTCGTCAGGCTGTTCTTGAAGATCTGCTCGAAGGCCAGGAACTTCAGCACGCCGAGGTTCACCGACGGGTGGAATCGCAGGCCGCCCTTGTACGGACCGATCGAGCCGTTCATGCGGATGCGATAGCCACGGTTGACCTGCACCTTGCCGGCGTCATCGACCCACGAGACGCGGAACATGGCAACGCTGTCAGGCACGACCAGGCGCTCCAGGACATTGCCCTCGCGGTAATCGGCATTCTTCTGCACAACCGGCATGACGGACTTGACGACTTCATGCACGGCCTGATGAAACTCCAACTCTCCAGGCGACTGGCGTACGACCTTGTCCATGAAGGCATCCACGGCGGCAGAACAATTGGAACTGTTCGACTTGGACTTGCTGGGCGACATATCATCTCCTGCTTTTGGACTTTCTAAACCTATTCTTTGTCTTCGTGGTGCGCATCGGCGCACCGTCGCTGTTATTTCTTCGTGGTGACTCTCTGGATCGAGTCCAGGTAATGCTTCAGCAGCCAGAGCTTCTCGACGAATTCGCCCCATCCGCAGGATGGCAGGAACCGCTTCTGGCTTTCGCGAAGGGCCTTGTCGCCGCAAGCGACGCATTCCCGCAATTCATTCCATATCTCCATCCACGTCGCCGAGGCATCGCGGGAGATCGAGTTGGCGACCTTCAGCAGATGCTCCAGTTCCGACTGGGGCGTAAGCGCTGTGGCGGCGAATGCCTCCAACCCATCGCTTTGCTGGCTGCGTGGTTTTGGATTTGCGGTCATGGCGGCCTCGATCTGCATCGATCCCGGCTCTTTGGCTACAACCGAATCCATGAGCTGGATTCAGCAGAAGCGCACTTTACCGATTCAGCGAGGAATCTCACCTACGCGTATGGCACCCACTCTTTGCCCATTACCTGTGGATAACTACAGACACATGTTTTGCACACTGTCTGCACAGGCACACTCCGGCAGGACGGAAGCAGAGAATTGATCGTGACCGCCACAACACCGTTGCCGGCATGCGGTTATAAAAATCCAAGAACGCCGGGAATGCCAAGGCCCCTTACTGGTATAATCAAATCTGTCCCATTGAGGCCCCGGCGTCGAGGCAACGGGGCATGGGTAATTGATGGGTGAGAATCAATGGCCAAAAAGACCAAGAGCAAATCGATTTCGCAGGTTGAGACGGCTGACCTCCAGTTGGACGTACTACAGATGCAGCAGGGACTTATGGCGGGTCAGTCGCAGATCGAGATCGCCCTGCGAGAGCGCGTCAAGGAGCTGGACTGCCTCTACACAATCTCGCGCCTCCAGGAGTTGCACTTTCACTCATCCGAGCGATTCCTCCAGAGCGTGGTGGACTGCCTGCCTCGGGCCTGGCAATTCCCGGAATATGCCTGCGCACGAATCATCTACCAAGGCCGCAGCTTCGTCACCGACGCATTTCAGCCCAGCCGGTGGCGCATCTCAGCCGACGTGCAGACCGACGGCAAGACCGCCGGCAGTGTCGAGGTGTTCTACCGCAAGCTTGGACCCTCCATCTCTGATGGGCCCTTCCTCAAGGAGGAATACGCCCTTATCCGCGCGGTGGGCCAGCGCGTCGGCAGCACGCTGATGCACATGAAGGCCGTCGCCGATCTTCGCGAAGCGCACCAGGCTCTCCAGCGCGAACACCAGGCGATCCAGGAAACCAACATGGCCCTGCGCGCGGTGCTCTCCCGGCTGGAGGAGGAAAAGCGTGAAATCCGGGCATCGATCCTGGCCAACATCCAGAAGATACTCATGCCGATCGTCTTCGAGTTGGAACTGCAGGTCTCAGGCCGGCAGAGATCATACGTGACGCTGCTGCGGCAGAATCTCCAGGAGATTGCATCGCCGTTCCTGACTCAGATGTCCAAGAGCCATCTTGAGCTGACGCCGGTGGAGATCGCCATTGGCACGATGATACGCAACGGGCTCTCGACAAAGGAAATCGCCGACCTTCGCTGCATATCCCCGGCCACCGTCAGACGCCACCGCGAGAACATCAGGCGCAAGCTCAACCTGAGGAACCGCAAGGTGAACCTCGTCACGTTCCTGCAATCGGAGACGCCAGAGGAACATCGCGCTTCCGAATAGGCTACGCAAAGGATCTTCGGCGAGCCGCTATTGCGGAAGGCATCTTGCGGTGCAGGCATCTTGCCTGCACAGACTGAAGAGTAACTGTCCGGCCGGTGGAACACGGCCGGACTTGAAAATGCGTCCCTGTGCCTTCGCACGCGGCTTTCCTGAGGATGCATCCAACGGCCTGCACCACAAGTCACTCTGCTTTCAGGTTGTGCGTCAGCGTCTTGCCAGATTCGATTTCGATGTTGGGCTCAAATTGGCTGCCTGTGATTTGCTGGGCGGGGTCGGCCAGTTGCACGCATGCCTTGCCGGGCGGCAGGTTATAGACAACGTACTTGCCGTCTTTATCGCTCAGGCCTATACAGGCGTTTAATTCTCGCGCGGGCTGCCTGACGACAGCGATCTTCTTTCCGGGCAGCGGCTTGCCGTCGGCATCTGTCAGTTTGCCTTCAACCTTGCCTTCGCGCGGGAGCGTGATGGCGATCCCGCTGTTGGTGTTGAACTGTCCGAACATCCGCGTGAGATTGAATGTGTAGGCGCGGGCATAGCCTGGCGCAACCGCGAAGAACTCGGCGGCGACGCTTACGGGCACGTCCGTGATGATGAACTCTCCCTGGTCATTGGTCCGCGCCCTGAACCAATCGGAGGGCTCTGTGCATACAAAAGTCGCCATCCCGTGGCTGACAACCGCATATACGTCCGCGCCTTCGATGGCCTTGCCTTGTTCGTCGACTACCTTGCCTTTGAACGAGCGGCTCTGTCGCTGCAGGCGTATCTGCATCATCCCCGCTTCATCCGGGATGATGCTCGCCCACTGCATGGCCATGCCAGCCTTTCGCACGATGAGACAGGATTGACTCGCCGAGCCGGCAATAACAAACTCACCTCTATCATTCGTGCTGGTCTGGCATTCCAGGCGAAGGATCGGCATCAAAGCGGCATCTATAGGCGCCAAGGAGTACAGCCGAACCGCCGCGCCCGCGCAGGCGTTGCCGTCCTCGTCCATGACTACGCCATATATCAGCCCCGATGCATCGGCAGGCTGCAGATTCTGCGGCGTGATCATGTGCTTAAAGGGCGCAATCTCGAAAGGCGTGCGATTGGTCACCTGAAGGGCAGAGGGGGCGTCGCTCAAGCCTGGCAGGCCTGCACTGTAGGTGCCGTCGGCCTCCGCCTGCACCTTAAGCGCGCTTGCCTGCGCGCCTAACGGTTCCAACGTCAGTTCCTGCGCCGCTGCGCCCTTGCCGTCCAGCAGCAGGTTCACCTGTTCGCCGCGCAGGCCCACGAACCGCTGATAGACCATCGATTGATCCGGAAAGCAGCGGACTTGGCACTGCAGCGGCTGCAACGGCGGCAGGGCGACGCCATCGCCGGCGCGCACCTGGAAGCGGACGATGCTGGCGGCCTGGCCGATAGCGGACCATGCCTTGCCGTCGCCGGCCTTGCGATCTTGCTGCCAGCGGCACAGGTCGTACATGCCAGCCGGCACGGGCGACCCTTCCGGAGAGGCCTTGCAGAAGAACTGGCCATTCGGGCCGGTCAGGCTGAAGGCATCGATGTTGCCCTGGACAAAAACCTTGCCCGTGGCTGGTCGCGCCGCTGTTAGGCTGGCGCTGCTGCCATCGAGACTGATAGTCAATTCATAGTATTGCCCGTCGATCTCGACATACTTGCCGACGTTCCGCGTGACGCAATCCGTCAGAGGATTCAGATGGCCTTTGTCATCCTTGGCGGCGATGCGGATCACGTCGCCTCGCCGGCGATTGTAGGGTTCGGTGAATCGGCCGTCGGCGTTGGCATCGATGAGCGTGCACCAAAAAGTGCGCTCACCAGCCGTGACCTCGCCTTCTCGCCAGCATGCAGCCTCCGCCTTCAGTCGGCCTTGCCCGTCGGCGTAGGTAAGGTGCAGGTCGAGACAGTAGCCATCCTGGCCAAGCGATATATTCACCTGGAGAAAATCGATCTGCTCCACCCCGTCTTGTGAAACGGATTTGCCCGAGATGCACTTGCCGTCGAATTTGCCATCGAGATCGGCATCGACGTACAGCAAGTCGTACGGGCCGTCAGCCTTGCTCTTGTCGATGGCCAGCAGTTGCAGGGCGGGCTTGTCGGCCGGCCCGGATTCAGCCTGGACCGCGCGGACCGTGTAGAGCGGCCAATGAAACATCAACGGCTTATCGCTCGTGAACTTGGGCAGCTCAAGCTGGCGGTCTGAGACTGTCTTGGCATCGACCGGCCGCAAGTCGATTACATCGTTGCGGCCGATCCTGCCGGGGGAGTTCTTATCGCCCTTAACCAATTGAAGCTGCCCAGCCGATGCGGATGCGGCAAGCAGGCACAGAACGATAGCGGCGGGCGACAGAACAGTGGTCCGGCGGCAGATGGCCTTGAACATGCTGGCGTTCCTTAATAGAAGGAGAGAGTCTTCCCAAGAATCACCCGAATTATCGGAATCTGCCCGATAGAGGCAAGCATATTCCGGTGCAGGCTTAAGTGATGGCGAGAGAAGATCGTGTCGTCAATAGGCAGGCGGTGCGTTTGGATTGGCAGTAGGTTCGCCTTGCAAGGCAAAGCTAGCCTGCGAGGACAGCATAGAGAGACTTCGCGCCAACGCCAGGGCAGCGCGGCTTCACCGCACAGCCCTGGCGGACCGAGCAATCAGCGGACCGGCCAGCGAGCCGCCGGCGCCAGAGCTGGTTGCAAACACTGCTTGTGACCACATCAAACAGCAATATCGCCTGGAATAAGGACTGGCTCACTTCTGCCGTTTAGCGACATCCAATTCCAATTCGCCAAACTGATCCTCATGCCTGCGAATAAGCTGGCTGAGCGTTATAGCCAGTCGCTTGGCTGAATAGTAATTCATGACGACTCGGTCGTTGACTTGGAACTGGATCTGTGGCGTAGCCTGAGGGCCTGCCGACTGCTCGATGAGATTCAGTCCGAAGTCAAGCAGCACTTCCTCGGCTGTGCCATTAGTCCGAAACGCATTGGCGTAACTGGTGGTCAGCTTGCTCTCATCAATGCGAAGCTGCACGCGTCGCTGCCCCGTCTGTTCCCTGGCTTGCTCTTCCACGGGCTTGGCATCTCCGACTGTCGCCTTCTCGGCCATTGTCATCTCCTCATTCCTATTAAGATGCACAGAGTCACATAACTATGCGTACGTAATACCTACTAGCGTGTAAGCGTGACAGCATCATTCTTATCGGTTGCACATTGTTATTCCTTTAGGAATACCATCTGCAAAGTCCGCCACAACTACAAGAGAATGGCATATATCATTAACAATGATGACATACACATGTGCAACCAGGCAATCATCAGTGTGCACTTGTGAGTCATTGGAAGTGATTACACCGGTGGCTGTATTCAAGAAAACTCGGTTATTCCTTATAGGCATTGTAGATGAATGTGATGATGGTAGGGCCTGAATGTGAAATTACTTGTGAGTCTCATGGGATATCTGCTTGACGAAGTTACGGAATGTCCTATAATCGAGGCCAATTAGTACCTGGAAGGCTGTGGGGCGCCAGGGGCAGCACGTCATGATGAAGGCAAGCCGAGAGACGGAGGTCTCCAGTGTGAGTTCAGATCGAGCATGTAACGGAGGAGTGGCGCATTGGTACACGCGTGTGTGGCAATAGCACCCATCTCATGATGCGCAACAAGCATCGCACATATATTGAGTCCATTTGTTGAATGATGTAGACGGCAATGGCAACCGCATCAACAACATGAGGAAGGCATAATCATGTCCAAGAGCAACCGGCAGCAGAGGGCTATGCGTAAAGGGCAGAATCAGTCTCAAGAGAGTCACCACGCGGCGACATTCTCGACTGTTGAGCAACTTGAACCGCGACTGCTGCTGAATGGCGCCGTCTATGTTAATGACAATTGGGATGTTGTCATCGACAATGGCGACTTGGGCCTTTCCGAAGGTGATATTGTCGCCAATACCGGCGATGGCGACGATGGGACGATCACGGCAACATATGGCGATGGAGCATTCAGCAGCGTTACGATGGCCATGGCCGCCTCCACTGTCATTACGGATACGCTTATACAGGTTCTGGCCGGCAACTACACCGACACCGCAAACATCACAAAGAGCGTTCATCTCCAGGGGCAGCTTGGCCAGGGCGGCGCATCGCTGGTGACATTCTCGGGCACTGGCGGAGCCTTCATTCTCAGCGCGCCGGATATCGAGGTAGAGGGGTTCAACCTTCGCAACGCTTCCAGCTCGGTAGGCACGGGCGCGGCCATTACGGTCAGCGCCGCGGGCGAGGGTTTCAATGTTCATGACAACTACTTCACGCAGAACATCGTTGGTTTGACGGCGGCAGCCGGAGGGCAGATCGCCAACAACGTGTTCGACAATAACAACCGTTCTGGCGCTCATCGTTCTCAAGGCGTGTACGTGGACGGCGGCTCGGACGTGATCATAAGCAATAACACGTTCCTTGGCCAGAACAACCCCGGTGCTACCGTTCCAGGCGCGATCGTAGTGGACCAGGGCGGGGCCAGTATCGTCGGCAATACGTTCAGCAATAACAGCGTTGGCGTGCGCCTGCTCAACGGCGGACATGCAACGCTGAACGGCAACCATTTTGATCAGGCAGTCGACAACGGAACGGATCTGCGCCTGGATGCCTCGGCCGGTGCTGTCACCCTGGGCAGCGGCACTGATGCCAACGACTTCGCCGGCGACGTGTTCTTCATCGACAATCTCTCCCAGGGCGACATTGATGCCGCCGCGCAGAGCTTCCCGGAGACTAGCGACCCATACCGCATCGAAGACAGGGTGAGGCACAAGACAGACGGTCTGTCTTCTGCGGGCTTGGTGACATGGGTGACTGGACAGGTCTTCGTAACTCGCCCCGAGACGCCTTCCACCGACTCCAGCGTTCAGCAGGCCATCGAGGCGGCGGAGGATGGCTATGTAATCAACATCGAGGCTGGAACGTACGAGGGCGACGTAGATGTCAACAAGGCCGTGAGCATAAGGCCATCCGGCGACGTTGTGCTGAATGGGCGAATCTCGGGCGGTAATGACGCCAGCATTGAGGTCGGCCCGGGGCAGACGCTTACAGCCGGCAGAGACACTGCCGACGGGTTCTCCTTTGGCGGCACGCTCGATCTGGGCGGGGATGCGACGCTGGTTGATTCCGATGGAGCTGAACTGGGCGATACCATTCTACGCGGCTCGACATTGACTGCGGCGGGCGGGGTGATCCTGGGCAGCGGCGATACGCTTAGCGGCGAAGGGTCAGTAGACGGCCAGGTGCGCGTGGAAGGCGGCGGCATTTCGCCGGGATCGAGCACTGGAATTATCAATGCTTTGTCGCTTGCCCTGGCGGCTGATTCGGCCATCACAGCCGATCTTAGCGGCTTGGTCGCGGGCAGTGCATATGACCGTATCAACATTGTCGGCGCAGTCGATCTTGGGGGTGCATCGCTGGTTTTGAATCTCTCGGGGACGTATGGTCTTGGCGACAGCTTCACGCTCATCGACAACGACGGTTCGGACGCCGTCTCCGGGACGTTCGCGGGCCTGCCACAGGGCGCGATGCTGACGCTTGCAGGCCAGCGTTTCCGAATCTTCTACAGTGGCGGCAGCGGCAATGATGTGGTGCTGGTCCGCGAGCTGGACTCCACGCCGGGCATGGTCTGGGTGGATGACGATTTTGCCAATCCCATTGCAGGGCAAGATCCCGACGGTTCCGGTCCGGCGCAGATGTACCTGGTGGACGCTTTCCCCACGATCCAGCAGGGCGTTGACGCGGTTGCCTCCGGAGGCACCGTGAATGTCCATGCCGGCGTGTATGTTGAGAACATTTCAATCGACAAGTCGCTCGATCTGGCCGGCGCAGGCCAGGGCAATACTGTTATCATGCCCGGCTTCAGCGGGGTCGTCAGCGGCGCCGGCAGTTCGCTGCCTGCCGGCAGCAGCAACGTGATACTGGTGCAGGCCGACAACGTTGCGATCCATGACCTGACGGTTGAAGGCGATAACCCGGCCCTGACCAGCGGCGTAACGCGCCTGGGCGCGGACGTGGATGCCCGCAACGGCATCATCACCGATCATCGCGTTGGCGTTTTTGATGGCTTCAGCGTCCATGATGTCACCATCAAGGACATATACCTGCGCGGCCTGTATGCTTCCAGCGGCGGGACATTCAACTTTACGAACAACACCCTGGACAACATTACGGGCGAAGATCAGTCTATAGCCATCTTCAATTTTGGCGGTTCGGGCATCATCCAGGGCAACCATGTAAGCAACGCCAATGACGCCATCGCCGCCAACTGGTCAACCGGCACGATCTTTCTTAACAACACCGTAACTCATTCCGGCAGCGGCGTTCATACGGACAATAGCGGCGGCTCAGGTGGCACTGCGGACTTGATCCAGGGCAACAGCGTTGCCGATGGCACGGTGAACAGCTACGGCGTGTGGGTCTTCGCCCCCTATCGCAACATTGTCGTGCAAGACAACATAGTCACCAACGCGGCAGTAGGCCTTGCCGCAGCTGGGCGGATGGCGGACGTGACGACGTCTTTCATCCATAACACCGTGGACGCTCAACATCGCGAGGGCAGCATCGGTGCCTACATCACCACTTCGCTGTTCGGCTGGGGATCGGCTGACGTGTCGGCCACGTTCTCAGGCGATAATCAGATCAGCAATGCAGATGCAGGTCTGTACATCGAGCAGGAGAGCGGTTACGCCACAACGGTCAGCATTGGCCAGAACACTATCGCCGGCAACTCTGTAGGCATTGACGCCGCGGGCGGTTCGGTCAGTATCAGTGGAGCAACAATCACAGGCGGCTCTATCGGCGTGCGCATTACCGATGGCGCGTCGGGCAACCTCTCGGGCAACACGATCACTGGCGCCAGCGATGCCGGCGTTCGCGTTGTCGGCGGATCGGCCGACATAACCAACAACACCATCACCGGCGCGGGCACATCGGTCCTGGGCGGCATCGCGATCGGCCAATCGCCCGATATGACCGCCATTCCGGCAGCCAGCACCGTCACTATTCTTGGGAACGACATTTCCGGCTGGTCGAGCGGCATGTGGGTTGGCCCGGCCTCCGGGCAGCAGTCTATTTCGGCCCACTCCAACACATTCCATGACAACGCCACGGGCGCAATCAATAGCGACTCGGCGACGCTGGTGGACGCCAGCGGCAACTGGTGGGGCGCATCCACCGCCAGCGCCGTCAGTGCGCTTATTGACGGCCGCGTGGACTACACGCCGTGGCTGAATACCGGCAGCGATGCCCAAAGCGGCACAGCCGGCTTCCAGGGCGACTACAGTTCGTTGAGCGTTGACGCAGCCGTGGAACAGGTCGGCGGCGACAATCGCATTCAAGAGGCCGTCGACATGGCGGCTGTCGGCGGAACGATCAATGTTTACGCCGGCAGGTATCTTGAAGGCAATGCATCGCGCGACATGTATAGCGGCGCGCCCGGCGGCATCGCCAGCGGTTTGCTGGTCTACAAGAATGGCGTCACGATCCAGGGAGTTGACGCCGGCGGTTCGGCTATCACCAGCCGCGATGGCGTGCTGGCCACCATCGTTGCGACCGCCCGCGACGCCTCGGCAGGGGACACCATCATCACCGGCGACAACGTCACCATGAGCGGCCTGCGCTTCGAATTGGCAGACCTGCCGGTCGACGGCAACAAGAACGTCTGGGTCAACGCCGACAATTTCACTTTGCGCAACGCCATCGTGGATAACCTGACGACGGGTTATTCCGGCCTGTACATGAGCGACGAACGCGGCGGGATGCACGTCAACCGGTTCCACATCGAGGGCAACCAGTTCCTCGCGGGCGAGATCACCATTACCAATGGCGTGGGCCAGTCCGGCCCAGCTATCGACCGCATGATCAGCGGCAACACGATCCAGGACGTTACCGACTGGGCAGCCATCAGCATAATGGGCAAGGACGTTTATAGCTGGACCACGCAGCCTGTCGGCGCCATCACAATTACAGGCAACACTCTGACCAACAATGCCCACCAGATCATGGCTCGCGGCAATGACTACGCCGATTTGGATTGGCAGGCGATACTGGCCGCCAACACCTTCGACAAGGCAGTGATCGCGCTGACGGGCGACGGCGATGCGCGTGTCAGCGACGTCGAGCGCCTGGGCTGGATCACCGGCAGCGATACGAACTTCCGCCTGATAGGCACGAACATCCAGGAAGGCATCGATCGCGCTGCGACCGGCGATATCGTAAAGGTGCTCGATGGCACGTATGAAGAGGATCTCGATATCGCCAAGGACATCACCCTCCTGGGCGCCGGCCCTCTGACCGTCATCCAGTCGCCCGCGACAATCACGAACGCATTCACAACCTCGGCGGCAAATCATCCCATCGTCTTCGTGCACGATACGGGAAACGCAGTTATTCGTAACCTGACGGTCGATGGCGCCGGGCGGGGCAACGCCAACTACCGCTTCGTCGGCATCGGGTACTACCAGGCCGGCGGCATGATCGACAGCGTCACGGTCACGGGCGTCGAGGATTCGCCGTTTTCCGGTTCCCAGCACGGTGTTGGCATCCTGGCCTATTCCAATACAGTTGCACGAAGCCTCGAAATCGCTTCCAGCAACGTCCACGATTTCCAGAAGACAGGCATCGTGCTCTCGGGCGCGCAGCTTGAGATCAATGTTCACGGCAACAGCGTCACAGGCGCCGCCGACACATCCGTAACTGCGCAAAATGGGATTCAAATAAGCAGCGGCGCGCACGGCGTCGTTCGCGGCAACATCGTCAGCGACGTTGCGTACGTCGGCCTAAGCTGGGGCGCCACGGGCATTCTGGCCATGGGCGCAGGCTCGCTGTCGATAACCGAAAACACGGTCAACAATGCCCAGATGGCCATCAACACCGACACGGCTGTCAGTGTTACGGACAACATTATCAATGGCCACGGCATTGGCGACTGGGGCATTGTGGCATACGGCGGTGGCGTGCTTGATGGCAATACGATCAACGGCGTTGGCGGCGGCATATTCGTCATGACATCTGGCGGCGTCAGCGTCAGCGGCAACACGTTTGGCGGAGTTGCGGAGGACGGCGACGTCGGCCTGTGGATCGACGGCGACCCGGCCAATGCGGATCTGGACATAGGCCACTCGAACTTCGCCGGAGACCTCGAGACCTACATCTGCTTGAGCAACGGCGCGGCAGTGAATATTGATGCGCGAAGCGCCGAGTTCGACGGTAAGACCGGCGCCGCTATGAGCCCTGATGAGCGGTTCGATCTTGAGGACCGCATCTATCACGCCCTTGATGAGGCCGGAGAGGGCCTGGTTCGCTACGTCAGCGATAACGTCTATGTGACGCAGGGCAGCGGCAGCATCCAGCGCGGCATCGATGCGGCGGTGGCTGGCGACACAGTCAACGTCGATGCAGGGACTTTCAATGAACGGCTGAATATCAGCAATAGCATCACGCTGCGAGGTGCTCAAGCAGGCGTGAATGCCACGAGCCGGACCGGCGACGAAACCATTGTGCAAATCCCCGGCGCCGTCACCAATCCCAATGTTCTCATCGACATCGGGATGAACGTCGACAACGTGAGAATCGACGGATTCACCCTGAACGGCAGTCCTACGTCCAACTACGCAGATGAAGTTGTTATACGAGCTCAGGGCGACAACGATGGCCTGGCGGTGGCTAACAACATTATTGACGGCTACCAGGGCGTGCTCTTCCGCGGCGGAGAGAATCTTGCTGTAGATCACAATGCGATGCGGGTAAACAAGAATGGCGTGGTGATACAGTCAGGCACTTCAATTAACGTCGCCATTACAGGTAACACTTTCACTCCTGGCTCCGCCGTCGCCTCTGACGCAGGAGCCATCTACATCACCGGCGTATCCGGCGGAGAAATCAGCGGCAACATGTCGGTTGCCGGATTCACAGGCTCGGCCATTGCCGGCAGCAATAATGGCGGAACCGCCGCCGATCACCTGCGAATCGCTGGCAACATACTGAGCGGCGGCACAAAAGGTGTGAACATCTGGGGGAACTCCGCATTCCTTGACATTACAGACAACGTCATCACCAACATGTCGTTGGCCGGCATCAACATCAAGGGTCAGGATATCAGTATTGCCGGCAACCAGATCACCGCCGGCCCGGCTGCCAACGGCATAGTGATTGCTCGCAATGTCATCGACACGCTGCGAGTAAATGTCGACGGCAACGAAATACATGGCGCGGCCGCAGGCATTGTTGCAGATGCAAGCAATGGCACAGTGCAAGTCAGTGTCCAGAACAACGACCTTGCCGGCAATACCGTCGGCATCTCGGCGCAGAACAATGCCATCGTTGATGCCGGCGGCGGCAGCATGGCCAGCGCGGGCAACAACACGCTGACGGGCTACACGGGTATCGGCGGCAACTATGCCATTCAAAACCACAACACTGCGCAGGCCGCAACGGCACGGAACAATAATTTCGGCCCCTATGTCAACCAAAGCGTCATCGAGAACTACATCTTCGATGATACCGACGATGCGGCAAAAGCGATGATCGACTATGGCAGCGCCCTGAACCAGCAGCCGGCCATGCCGATCGTCTATGTCGATGATTCCTGGGCCGGGCTGCCACTGGGCAGCGACCCTGACGGCAGCGGGCCAGCCACGGCGATGGGAGTGGACGCCTTCGCACGCATAACCGATGGCGTCAACGCATCTGCCGCTTACAGCGGTTCGGCTTCACGGTTGGTCAATATCTACAACGGCCAGTACAATGAGTCGAACATCGCTATCACTCAGCCGATGACCCTCGACGGCCAGAGCCGCGGCGACGTGATCCTCGGTCCTGCTCTTGCCGACGGACACATAGACAGCACGTTCGCCGGTGCGATCTCCAACGGCCTTCTCCTCCGCAGCGGAGGCGTGACGATCCGTGACATAACCATCGACGGCAACGCTGACGGCGCCATTGCCGGAGATCACAACTTCCGCGCCGGCATTATCACCGATCACAATGCCGCATCCAGCCCGTACAACGATATTGCCATTGACAATGTTACGGTCCAGCACACCTTCCGCCGCGGCATTCAGTTGTTCTCGTCGTACCTCAGCGGCATCAAGAGCACCGGCCTTACGGTCACCAGCAGCCTCGTCGACGACGTGGTGCTCGGAACCGGCATCGTCTTCTTCGACGCAGAGGGCACGATCAGCGGCAATACTGTCACCAATACGCCATCGGCCATAGAATCTGTCCAGTGGTCCAGCAGCGGCGGCACGGCAGTACAAATACTCGATAATGTGCTTGCCCCGGCCGGCTCGAGCGGAGCTGGCGGCATACAGGTCGTGGTTCCGGCCGCCGGCACGAACATCAGCGGCAACATCATCACGTTGGACGGCGGCGCCGACGACGTTGGCATCATCGTTCGCAACGCCAGCGGCACGGTCAGCGTCACCGGCAACACCGTCAGCGGCACCGCGGGCGATGCCGGCATGTGGATGTTCGGCAATTCGACGGCTGTCCAGGTCAGCGGCAACACATTCAGCGCGACGGCAAGTAGTGCCGGCGACGCCGGCGAAGGCGTCGGCATATTCATGTCCGACGATGGGCGGCTGTTCACGAATGCCGACGACGAGTCGGTGGGCGATTTGGCTACTTCTGCCAACATTAGCGGCAACACGATCACCGGTTTTAGCACAGGCATCGAGCTGCACAGGAGCGGCGTCAATCACGGAGCGGCCGTCACCGCTGACATAACCGGCGACAACCGGATCAGCGGCGCCCAGGCCGGCATTGTCGTCTATGATGCCGATGGCCAGGCAGGCGCCAATGCCAGCGCGTCGATAACGGGCAATACCGGCCCGATCAGCGGCAATACGATTGGCATCGACGTCGTCGGCGGCTCGGCTGCCATAACCGGCAGCGCGATCCACGGCAATGCTACCGGCGTGCGATTCTCCGCCGGGGGCGCAGGCAGCCTTTCGGGCAACACGTTTGACGGTGAAACAGCCGCGGACAACAACACCGACCTTCGCATCGAAAGCAGCTCCGGCATTGTGTCAGTCGAGGCCGGCAACGTGTTTGCGGGCGACAAGTATTTCATCGACAATCGTTCTGGCCAGTCGGTCGATCTGACCGGCTATAGCCCCTCTGCATTCGAAGGCCTGGATAACTACCGCATTGAAGACCGCATGTACCACAAGGTCGACGACCTCGGCGTCGGCATTGTCAGGTGGATGTCGGGCAATCTATTCGTTACCAGCCCCTCAAGTGCCTCGGCTGGCTCAGCCGACACCGACAGCGACATCAGCCGCACCATTGCTGCCGCTGACGCGGGCGACATCGTGAATGTCGAGGCGGGCGTGTACAGACAGAACGTCATCGTCTCGAAGAGCGTTGTGCTGGACGGCCAGGATCGCGATACGACGATCATCGACGCGGCCATCAGCGGGCATGCCGGCATCGGCGTTGCCTTAAGCGGCATCAACGGCGCGACCGTGCGCGACCTGACGATCCGCAATGCCGGCGACGGCGTGAACATGGCCACCACGTCCGAGCAGCCTTACGGCCTGTTCGTGTCGCGCAGCGACAGCAACACGTTCGAGAACCTGCGCCTGCAAGACAACGGCCTGTACGAGATATTCCTGTGGGACAACTCCGACAACAACGTCATCCGCCACAACATCATCGACGGCGCACATGACGATGCGTATCAGAGCCTCGACGGCATCTTCTCCACGGGCGGTTCACTCGGCGAAGGCGGCGAGGACGACGGCTTCAACATCGGCAACCAGATTTACGACAACGACATCAGCAACGTCGTGTTTGGTATATCAATGGTGGCCTCCACCGGTACGCTGATTCACGACAATCGCATCCATGCCGATGACAGCCCGCTCTACAGCGGCTGGGGATATTACTCCTACGGAGTCAACATCTTCGCCGCCGGCGGCAACGAGGTCTATGACAACGTCATCGACACAGCGCAGATTGGCATTCGCCTGCGAGATTCCAGCCTCGGCAGCACCTACGAATATGCCGGCGGGGTCGATGGCAATTCGATCCACGACAATGACATCGACACAAGCCTGCTTGGCATCAGCATCCGCGGCGGGCAGGGCAATAGCCTGCTGGACAACACGATCAGCGGCGCGGGCCAGGCTGGCATCCTTCTCACCAATTCAGCCGAGCGCTCTACAAGCGGCACAAGCATCGGCGGCAACAGACTGGCCAACACGGTGGATCTGCGGCTCGACAGCGGCGTAAGCGGCACGACGCTTACCACGCCCAACTACTTCGATGGCACGGTCTACATCGACAACCATGCTGGCCAGACGATAGATGCCACTGAGGATATGTTCGGCGGCGCTGTCGGCTTGGCAATGACGCTTGACGAATTGTTCGCGACAGAGAACAAGATCTACCATGCCACAGACCAGACCGGCCTGGGCCTGGTGCGCGTGAACGCCGATAACGTTTATGTTACAGGTTCAAGCGGCAGCATTCAGCGAGGCATCGATGCTGCCAGCGACAACGACGTCGTCAATGTGGCGGAGGGGATGTTCCGCGAGCAACTCCAGATCAACAAGAACATTACCATTGACGGCGCCGGCGCTGGCGCAACCGTCGTGGAATCACCGACCACTCTTGGCGTATCCTACACTACTTCGGCGGTCAACAAGCCCGTGGTCTACGTGCATGATGCAGGCAATGTGGTGATCAAGGATTTGACGGTCGACGGCCGGGGAGTCGGCAATGCCAATTACCGCTTCCAGGGTATCGCTTACTACAATGCGGGCGGCAAAGTTCAGGACATCGCCCTGCTCAACGTGTCCAACACGCCGTTGGATGGCTCGCAGCACGGCGTGGCCTTGTATGCCTTCGTGGATAATGGCACGCCTCGCAGCCTTGAGGTTGACAACGCCACTATCAGCGGGTTCCAGAAGAATGGCATGGCGCTTAACGGCGCCGGCCTTTCGGTCAACGTGCACGACAGTGACGTGACCGGCATCGGCTCAACCGCCATCACGGCGCAAAATGGCATTCAGCTCGGCTACGGAGCGACGGGGGAGATCCGTAACAACACTGTCCGGGACATCGCCTATGCCGGCAGCGGCTGGGCAGCGACAGGCATTCTCATCTATCAGCCCAACGGCGCGGTAATCGTTGCGGGCAACAGCGTTCAGAATGCGCAGGTCGGCATCGATATTGACGGCGGCAGCGTGCATGTGTCAGATCATCTGATCCAAGACAACGTCGTCACCGGAGGGCAGTACGGCATCGTCCTGGCCTATGGCGCCGGCGGGCGAATCGTCGGTAATGCGATTACCGGCGCCGAAACCGGCATCGATGTATATGCCGGCGCGGCCGCGACGATCAGCGAGAACTTTATCCTCAACAGTTCGTCAGCCGGCATCTGGGTCGAAAGCGATGCAGGAGCGGTGACGGTAGCGTCAAATGCCATCGATGGCAGTGGCGTCGGGTTGGAGAATGATTCGACCGCAGCGATCGACGCCACCGGCAATTGGTGGGGCAGCGCAAATGGCCCGACGTATGCCGGCAACCTCTACGCTTCGTCCGACACGGGCGATGCCGTTGTTGGCGAGGCCGCCGTGGTGTCGTGGCTCACCGACGGCAATGATATCCAGCCCGGCACGCCTGGCTTCCAGCCGGCAGGGGCCGACACCAGCGGCGTAATCATTACGGCGCCAGAGAATCAGCCCGCCAGCGAGGGCACGACAAACGCCTTCAATCTCGGCTCCTTTGCCGATGGCGGGTCTGGCGAGACGAGCTGGCATGTGATGGTCGATTGGGGTGATGGCAGCTCCACCGATTTCTATGTTGCCTCTGCCGGCGCTTTGCCTGCGGCGGGCCATACCTATGTTGACGATGGCGACTACGCCGTCGTCGTGACCGTGGCCGATCATGCCGGCAACAGCGACACGCGGAGCTTCATGGCCAACGTGGCCAACATGCCGCCCGTAATTGCTTCAGATGGCGGCCAGGTGACGGTGGAAGAAGGTCAGACCGCCCACAATAGTGGCACGTGGTCTGATCCTGGCAGCGATTCCGACACACTGACCCTCTCTGCGTCCGTCGGTACGGTGACCAAGAATGACGATGGGACGTGGACATGGAGCTTTGATGTTACTGACGGCCCCGTGCAGAGCCAGAGCGTGACAATCACGGCCGACGACGGCGAAGGCGGCGTCAGCCATGCCAGCTTCGAACTTGTTGTCAACAACGTCGATCCGGTCGCATCCATCGATTCAGTCAGCTCTCCGCTTAAGGAAGGAACACCCATAACCGTGGTTGGCTCAGCCAGCGATGGCGGCGGCTCGCACGATGCCTTGACCTTTAGCTGGAACGTGACCAAGGACGGCGAGGCGTTTGCCTCGGCTAGCGGCCTGGGCATGACCAGCTTCACATTCACGCCCGACGACAATGCCGGGTATGAAATCACGATGACCGTAACCGACGATGACGGGGGCAGCGTCAGCGATACCACGACCGTCAGCGTAAGCAATGTCAATCCGACCCTCAGCGGCCTGTCGGCCACGGCGATATCGGAGAACGGCACGAGCGTCCTGAGTGGCGCGATTGGCGATGAGGGCAGCGCCGATGGCTTGACCGTCACAATCAATTGGGGCGACGGCCAAAGCAGCACGTATGAGAATGTTTCTCGCGGCCAGTTCGCCTACAGCCACCAGTACATGGATGACAA
This sequence comes from uncultured Planctomycetaceae bacterium, assembly GCA_964417755.1. GTDB lineage: Bacteria > Planctomycetota > Phycisphaerae > SM23-33 > SM23-33 > CAYQJH01. Next base: position 7,664 of record CAYQJH010000021.1, on the reverse strand, counting down.
CGCGGATGACAGCTATGCCGTTACGATGACCGTAACCGACGATGACGGCGGCAGCGTCAGCGATACCACGACCGTCAGCGTAAGCAATGTCAATCCGACCCTCA
>CAYQJH010000021.1:0-7460 GCA_964417755.1 uncultured Planctomycetaceae bacterium | reverse complement strand
ACGATGACCGTAACCGACGATGACGGCGGCAGCGTCAGCGATACCACGACCGTCAACGTAAGCAATGTCAATCCCGCTGTGAGCATAGTCGGAGCCCCATCGAGCAGTCCAGAGGGCGCCGAACTGCATCTGACCGCGGGGATTGTGGATGTCGGCTCGCATGATACGCATACGTGCCTCTGGAGCGTTACCAAGAACGGCGAACCATATGCCAGTGGATCGGGCATCAGCTTCAACTTCACGCCTGACGACGATGCGACATACGTCGTCAACCTCAGCGTGAACGACGATGACGGCGGCATCGCCACGGCGAGTGCTATCATCAGCGTCACGAATGTGCATCCAAGCGTTGTTCTCGAAGGCCAGGGCGAGATTGATGAGAGTTCCACCTACAGCCTTACCGTGCATGACGCTGCCGACATTGGCGCCGACCATGTCTTCCAGTATGTGGTCTTCTGGGGCGATGGCACGTCCGACAGCTACACGACCACCGGCGTCAAGACGCACTTCTACGGCGACAGCGCAGCAGTCACTGGGCCTATATCCGTGACGCTTCTTGACGAGGACGGTTCGCATCCCAATGCCGGCGTGCTGGCCAGAACGGTGAAGAACGTTGCGCCTACGGCAACATTGCTCAATGGCGGCGCAGTAAACGAAGGTCAAACCGGTCTTGTGCTGGTGACCGCGCAGAATGACGTTTCGGCGGCTGACCGCGCGGCTGGCTATACCTACGGTTACGACTTCAACAACGACGGCGACTTCCTTGATGAGGGAGAAATCGCAAGCACTCTGCTTGCCAGCGCTACGGTGCCGGCTGGCTATCTCGACAACGATCCCGAGAAGACCGTCCGAGTTGAAATCCGCGATAAAGACGGCGCAGCGCGCAGCTACACTACGACGATCACCGTCCTCAACGTCGCTCCGACGATCGAGGCGGGCGCCGATGCAAGCACGTTCACCGGCAGTTGCTTCACCAGGGCTGGAACGATTGCTGATCCGGGCAATGACGACTGGACGGTAACGGCGAACTTTGGTGATAGCGCCGTATATGAGCCGGTTGACGTTAGCGGCCACAACTTCAACTTGTCGCACACCTTTGACACGCCTGGCACCTACAGCGTTACGGTGAGGGTCAGCGACGGCGGCGGAGTGGTTACCGACAACTTCCAGGTGCATGTCATCAGCGACACGCTGCGAATCGTCAGCTTTGCCGCCAATGCAAGCGGCTTCGACGTGCAGTTCAACAGGGACATCGATTGGGAAGACATCAACCTTTACGATGGCAGCGACGCCTCCATCGATCTGCCCGACATCGTAGTCCTTCGAGATGGGCGGCAGGTCAACGGCTCGCTGGATTGGGATTCAGCCAACAGGACCATGACGTTTGTCAAGACCGGCGGTGTCCTGGATGCAGGCAGCTACAGCGTCACCCTCCGCAGCGAAACGGACGCATTCAACGATGCCGGCGGATTGCTTCTGGATGGCAACTCTGACGGGCTCGCGGGCGATGCAGCCGTCAGAACATTCACCGTCAGCGCCGAGGCCTCGCGAGTAGTGTCCATCCCGGACTTTGCCCGCATGGCAGATCAGACTGTGAACGTGCCTGCCACCGCCAGCGGCCTGCCGGTGCGCATCAGCGATGCCTCCGGCGTGCTGTCGATGGACTTCGCCATACTGTACGATCCGGCGCTTCTAAACATCTCCGGCATCAGCCTGGGCAGCGCTCCGGCGGCCGCCGGCAGTTGGCATATCACCACGAACCTCTCCACCCCGGGCATTGCCCGTGTGACGATCTGGGGCGAAAATGCCCTGGCCGGCTCCGACGCGGAACTGGTCAAGATCGACGCGGTGGTGCCGACGGAGGCTCCATATCGCTCCAGCGAAGTAATCCGCATCAGCGAACTTCAGGTGAACGAAGGCGCGATACCCGCCAAGGCAGATTACGCTTTCCACAAAGTCGCCATCGTCGGCGATGCCAGCGGCAATCGCTTCCTGGGCGGCGTGGACGCCTCGGCCATTTCCAACCTGGTGGTGCATAACTACAGCGGCTTCGACGCATACGCCACGACCGATCCAGTCGTGATAGCGGACATCACAGGCAATGGCGAACTGTCCGGCCAGGACGTGGCCTATGTCGCACGCAAGGCGGCTCATCTGATCCAGCCGGAGATTCCAGATATCCCGGTCGACTTGAGCCCGCTTACCGTGTCTGGGCCTGACCCGATTATTGCCCTGCCCACAGACCTTGCCGGCCAGCGCGGCGAGGCTGTCAACACGGCCGTTACAATCAGCGACGCAACTGACCTGTTGGCCGCGGATCTTGTGCTCACTTACGACACAGCCATGTTGGATCTGTCCAACAGCGATGTATCGCTGGGATCGCTGCTTTCGGGCGGTTCGTGGGACTACGTGGTCAACGTGGATGATGCCAACGGCGTGGTCTATGTAACAATGTGGACTGATAGCCCGATGACCGGCGGATCCGGAGAAGTTCTCAACCTTGCCGTCCATGTTGCTGACGATGCCCCCGCCGGCCAGGCGACGCTGGAAATCGGCGGCTGGCTGAACGAAGGCGCATTGCTGATGACGGCCTCCAATGGTGCTTTGACTGTTCCCGTGGGCGTCGACATTCATGGGCCTTCAGGCGCTGTCGTCGAGGGTTCGTCTGTGACCCTCTCTGCTGGTCTGGTTGGCCAGCAAGGCTCCGTGACCTATGAATGGAACGTGAGCAGGGATGGCGCTACATACTGCTCTGGCACGGATAGCACGCTGACCTTCACGCCTGATGATGATGCGCTATACATTGCCACGCTGGTCGTTACCGACACTTCCGGCAATACCGGCATGGACACGTTCGACCTGAACATTGCCAATGTCGATCCTGCCATCAGCATTGTCACCAGCACCAGCCCTGTCGATGAAGGCAGCCTGGCGAGCGTTACCGTCACGGCGGACGATGCAGCCGGATTAAGCGATCCGCTGATGTACGAGTTCGACTTCGACAATGACGGCATTTACGAAGTCGGCCCGCAAAGCTCCAACGCCGCCTCGCACACCTTCGCGGACAACGGCGACTACACCGTGAACGTGAGAGTGACCGACGGCGACAACGGCACGGCCACTTCGTCCACGGTTATTACGGTAAACAATGTCGATCCTGCGCCGGCCATCACCAATCTGCCGGCAGGCAATACCGTGCCGGAGTATACGCCCATTACCTTGGGCGTTAGCGAGAATGATCCTGGCAGCGACACGTTTGCCTATGCCTGGGTTATTGACAAGGATGGTGCGCCGTTCATGAGCGGCAGTGAATCGACGATTGCATTCGTGCCTGAACGCGGCCACTACACAATCAGCGTAACGGTGACAGATGATGACGGCGGCTCTCATACTGCCACGCAAGAGCTGGACGTGACGCACGTTACTTTCCGCGTTACATCTTTGGTTGGCAATCCCAGCGGTTTCGATGTCCGGTTCAATCGCCCAGCCAGCATGTTGGGCATAAACCTGTATGATGGCATCGATGCAGCGACTGATCTGCCCGACCTGGTCGTGACCAACTCCTCCGGAACTGTCATCAAGGGCAGCCTGGTGTGGAACACCGAGACCCGCACAGCCTCCTGGATCGCAACCAATGGCGTTCTGCCGGCGGGCAACTATAACGTTACGCTTGCAGGCCGCTCAGATGCCTGGAGGGACGTCCGCGACGGAGAAGTGCTCGACGGCGACTTCGATGGTGCGGCCGGCGGCGACTATGCCGGAACGTTCACGGTAGATCCAATTGGCAGCAAGGTCATTACGCTGCCAGACTTCGCTCGCGGGCCGGGACAGCCGGTAAATGTGCCGGCAATCGGGACAGGTTTGCCCATCACCATCAACGATGGTGCCGGGGTAAGTCGGCTGCACCTGGTGCTCATCTACAATCCCGCGATGCTAACGATCTCGGCCGCAAGCCTGGCCTCTGGAGTTCCAAGCGGCTGGACGCTTGATGCCGACCTCTCCATGCCCGGCCGGGTGACCATCGACGCCTCCGGCTCGGCGCTGCCAGCCGGCAAGCTGGATATTGTCCGCCTGACGGCCGACGTGCCTTCGAGCGTGCAATACGGCGCAGCCGAGATCCTGCGGATCGAGGATCTAAGCGTCTATGCTGACCAGGTCATGTTGACAGCAACGGCCGATCGATCATTGCATAAGGCAGCGTTCGTCGGCGATGCAAGCGGCAACAGGGTCTACAGCGGCAGCGATGCATCCTACATCGCACGTGTGAATGTGCATCTTGACACTGGGTTCGACGCATTCCCACTGACTGACCCGGTGATTATCGGCGATGTCCACGTCAACGGAGTGCTGAGCGGCACGGATGCATCGTACGTTGCCCAGAAGAGCGTACATCTGCCCAGGCCCGAGATACCCGACCTCCCAGCAGGCAACACGCCCATCATTCCCAACCCGGGCATGGACCCGATAGTCAGCTTCCCGACAGTCACAGCCGTGCCTGGACAAGTCGTTCATGCTCCGCTAACGATCGAAGGGGCCACGGGCCTGCTAAGCGTATCGCTGGCACTTGACTACAACACGAACATACTGGACCTCAACGTCGCCAACGTTACGTTGACGGGCCTGGCTGCGTCCGGCTGGGCAATTGCCGCAAACGTGGATGAAGTCGCCGGCCGGCTGTTTGTTGAGGCCTGGTCGTCCAGCGCGGTCGATGGTTCAGGTCCGGTCCTGGATATCGCATTCACCGTGCCGGATAACGTTGCGGGCAGCAGTTGGCTTATCGTGGATTGCCAGCTCAACGATGGCGCCCTGCCAGTTACGCCGGTCAACGGACGCATCTCGGTCCAGCCGGCATCCATGCTGATCGGGCCCAATCCTGCCGCAGTCAAGATGAAGAGCGTGTACGGACCCTCGTACCTGGTGGCGCCTCAGGCTCTCACATGCCCGGCTGTCGACTCGCTGTGGCGCATGTCATCCCCATTGGGCCACATCGGCTTGCCCAGGCAGCCAGGCACAGGGCTGTCGTCGCTCTGGAGTGACAGCGTCAACGGCCGTGCTAAGCATGTAACCAAGCAACTATGGACCGTTTCATCGACCAGGACCGGCCAACCTTCGTCGAAGGCCGGATTGAACGATGACATGGACTTACTGAGGTCTCTTGAGCCAATCTGGTTGACATGATGGGTCGCGCTCTTCCGCTGCATGCCGGAGAGAGCTTATCCGGCATGTCGTCGCGAAGGGTGCGTGGTGGTGTTGGAGCGGGACAGTGTGTGTCGGTAACACCTTATTTCAGTGCGAGGCAAAGGAGATGCGAATGAAGCGAATGCTATGCACAGTTGGTTTGTGGATCGTGGCCTTGGAGGCAATGGCAAGCGGCGCGCTCGTAACGGTCAGTACCCCGAATATGAGCGGCGAGCCCGGCAGCATCGTTACCGTGCCGATTCTGATCGACCAAGCGGCGGACCTGCACTCCTTCGACTTGGAGATCTTCTACGACACCAGTATTCTCGATCTGGCAAATTCCGACGTGAAGATCGGATCGTTGACTAGCGGCTGGCCGATAACAGCCAACGTGAATGATGTAACAGGCTTGGTGCTGATTACGGGATCGGCTCCTTATTCGCTTGCGGGCGGCTCTGGCAGTTTGTTCACGCTGGATTTCCACATCCCGGCAAGTGTTACAAGCGGCAGTTCGATCATTGACGTTGGCCCGCGCCAGGAGTACGGCTGGGGCCTCAATGACGGTGAGATCCCTATGAACAGCAATAGCGATGGCATGCTGACTGTTACGCCGGAGCCCGGCACCCTGACCATCATTGCCTTTGCCGGCGCTGCGGCTGTGATGCGCCGTGGCCGTCGCTAAGCAGCAGTCTGGCAGAGCGGATCATTGGCCGATTGTCGCGTCGTAATATGCCGGAAGGTCCGGTTCGGAAGTCTCTTCCATTCTGCGCTCACCTTTGAGTTGCGGATGGTCCGCCATCGGCTCGAGCACAAGACGAGATACGCCTCCGATTTCCTTTTTTATGACTTCATCCTGGGCCTTGAGGTCCAGGATGGCCCAGTGGGCTACGACTATCTTCCTGTCATCCAGCTTGCCTTCGATCACCTTTTCGATCTCGTAGGCATACATGACAAGGCAGCGACGATATGTTCCCATAGACTTAAGGTCCGGGGCGGGCGATTTCTCCAAAAGCTTGGCCTGCACTATCGCTCGCTGGGCCGGCTTGCGGGCCTTGAGCTTGGCATCGTAAAGATCAAACTTCATCTTGGCCTCTTCCGGCGAGACGATCCGGCTGTAGATCGCCACGCCCTCCAGGCTTCCAGCCCAGTTTCGCTGCCCCGCGAATTCGTCCCCGAAGAGCAGGTGGTGATCCGACCAATTGCGGAAGTCGCCCTTGACGGCTGTGCTATCCACTACCTTCCTGCCGTTGACGAAGCACTGGATGTGGCCGGGCCAATACGAGACGATCACGTGGTAGGTCTTGTTAGGCTCGACCTTGCACACCGACGTTGTTGGCTCGGTGCCGTTCTCGCCGGTCATCGGCGTGCGGAGCCTGAAGACGATTTCATCCTTCTCCTGCCCAAGCGTAAAGTTGCGCGAATGTGGATCGCTGGAGAAGCTGATGATTCGAGTCGGCCCGCCCTGCGTGATGTTGTCGGGCGTCATAACGGCCTCGACGGTAAGCTGATTGCTTTTGCGACAGGCATCCAGCAGAACCTTGTCGCAGTCTTGCGCGACGCATGAACCGCCGGCCAGAAGCATCTGACCGAACCGGCCAAAGCGGGCCTTGTCTCGCGCCTGCACCTGGCAGTTGCGGCTGGGCTTGCTGGCGGCGCCTGCAATCTGGTTGGTGCTGGCCGAGGACTCCCAAAGGAATACGAGGTCTGTGGTATCGCCGGGCCAGGCCTTTTGCGGCTTGACCTGCAGCGCGCGGACGGCCGCAGGCTTGGGCGGCAGGGCAGCGGCAGGAATGCTCGACTTTTCGCCGCCCTCGATCCAGGCATCGCCCTCGCCATCGTAAAGATCATTGTGTGTAATCCGCAGCCAGGACTCGATTGCCGTGAAGCCTTCGTTGAACCGGCCTAAGTAAAGTTCCACTGCCGGGCCGCGGCGGTCGCCGCCCGCCTTGTATGGCCCGGTCATCGTGATGAACCGCACATGATTGGACCATCTTGGATGGTAGACCTCGTTATCATCGATGCCCGAAGCCTGGTGGATGTCGATCTTGCGGATGCCGTCCTTCGGGTCATCGCCCAGTCGCAGGTACACGTTGCGGTGCGGGCCATCGAACACCCAGCAGACGTAGCTGTTGTCCGGCGCCATGCCCACCCAACAGCCCTGGCCGTACTTCTCCCAGGCGCCGCTCTGTAGGTCGATAAGCCCCGCGTTGGGCCAGGGCAACAGGGCGGCTGCATGGGTCAGGTCAGCCGACAGAAGGAAACTCCAGTCCACCGGCGTCTTG
>CAYQJH010000020.1:0-34303 GCA_964417755.1 uncultured Planctomycetaceae bacterium | reverse complement strand
CAGCCGGGTAGCCTTGCCGACGCGATCGCGCAGGTAGTACAGCTTTGCGCGGCGTACCTTGCCTCCTCGGACGACGCTGACGCCGGCCACCTTGGGGCTGTGCAAGGGGAAGGTCCGCTCGACGCCTTCGTTGTTTACGATGCGCCGGACGGTGAAGTATTCGCCCATGCCATGGCCGCGACGAGCGATCACAGTGCCTGAGAACAACTGGATGCGCTCCTTGTCGCCCTCGACGATGCGAACCGAGACATCCACCGTATCGCCGATGGCGAACGTGGGAATGTCCTTCTTAAGTTGCGACTCGACGGCTTTCCTGATGATTTCCATGCTCACGATAAACTCTCCCGAATCGAAGCGGCATTCAACTCGTGCCGGCACTTCCTAATCATTTATCCACGAATTACACTGAAAGCCCCCGCCGGAAGGCGGGGGGTCCCCCTGCTTCCGCAGGGGGCTTCCTATCAGACAAAGCGACAAATCGACGGACAGCAGCAGGACGCACATAGCAATGCATCGAAAACGGTTATTTCTCGTTGCCGTCCTCGGGATGCGTCTTCTTATACTTTTCCCAAAGGTCCGGCCGGCGCTGCATCGTTCGCAGCCTGGCCTGCTCGGCCCGCCACGCCGCGATCTTGGCATGGTCGCCATTTACCAGCACATCCGGCACGGCCATCCCGCGATACTCCCGCGGACGGGTGTATTGCGGATACTCCAGCAGGCCCGCACTGAAGGATTCCTCGTGCGTCGATTCATCCTTGCCCAGCGCGCCCTTCTGAAGGCGAACCACCGCGTCAACCACAGCCATCGCGGCAATCTCGCCGCCGGAAAGCACGAAGTCGCCGAGGCTCACTTCCATATCCGCCAGGCCTGTTCGAATCCGCTCGTCGAAGCCTTCATAGTGCCCGGCGATCAGGATCAGCCTCGGCTCCTGCGCCAACTGCCGGACCAGCTCCTGGTCCATCGGCCGGCCCTGCGGACTAAGCAGGATCACCTTGCCTTTTTGGGGCCATGCCTGCTGCACAGCCTCGACGGCGTCGAAGATCGGCTGGCACATCAGCACCATGCCGACCCCGCCGCCAAAGGGGGCATCGTCAACACTGCCGTACTTGTCGAGTGCAAAATCCCGGAAGTTCGTGCAGTGGATTTCTACCAGTCCGCGCTTGACGGCCCGGCCTACAATGCTCGTCTCCAGCAGGCCGGTGAACATCTCAGGAAATAGCGTGAGAATGTCGATTCGCAGGGCCATCGGGAATTCTCGCCGCCGCCGCTGGAGCTTTCAAAGGCGCAGCAGCGCCTATTCCTTCTTGGGCTCGGCGGCCTTCTTTGATGCGCTGATGCCATTGCGGGCAAGAAGGTCCTGCACCGTCTCGGTCGGCTGAGCACCAACGCCCAGCCAATACTCGATCCGCTCGCGATTGAGGAAAAGCTGCTTCTCGGGGTTCTTGCTGGCTGGGTCGTACCAGCCCAATTCCTCGATGACGCGTCCGTCGCGCGGCGAGCGGCTGTCCATCACGCCCAAACGAAAGAAGCTGCGATGGCGACGCCCGAATTTCTTAAGTCTCATCTTAACTGCCATAGACTTCTCCTGGTTGCCCACGCGATCGGGTGCCACGCTTTCGAAGCGTGTCGGTCCACTCCCGCACGCATTAGTACGCACGGGACCGACGTGTCAGAATGGCACGGCAGCCGTCAGCGAAGTAAAGCAAGCCGCATTTTCGAATCGGCCATTTTAGCAAGCAGCCCAAAGCTTGCAAGGCCAAAATCGGCATCTCGTAATGCCCGGAAATGCCGCTTCTGTTTTGTGGTGCAGGCATCTTGCCTGCAAGCCGTTATTACTTGGCCGGCTTCTTCCAACGCCCTTCCACCAAGTCGCAGCCCCAGCCGCGATAGAACGCCTTGTCCCCCAGACGGTCTTCCACCTCATGGAGGACGACATCGACGGCCGCCTCCAGAGTCTCCCGGCCGAACTGGGCATTAGACTGCCGCACCGGCTGGCGCGTGTGGATGCCGACCAGTGGACTGTCCTCAGGCCCGAGGCGTGAAAGATCCACCGTCTGCGGATGCAGATGCATCATGTGCGAGGTCTCCCAGTAGCCGGCATGATCGCCGGCCTGCGGGTATTGATCCTTGACCAGAAGATAGTCGATGCATGCCCACGCCAGCATGCCCCTGCGATTCATGTTGAATATCTGCATTGCCGCACGGCAGGCGTGGATCAATGGATAATGTCCCGGCACGAGGACGCCCAGCTCGAAACCCAGCGTCGCAGCCTCGCTTAGAATATGCAGCAGCAGACGCTGATGGTTGATCTGCTGCTCCATCGGAGAAAACGGCATTAGTGCCTGCGTGAAATTGTCCGGGCTCAGCTCCATCCGTTGCGCGATAAGATCGCGATCGGAAGCGTTGGCCTCCATCAGGCCTTCCAGGCGGCTCTCGCCGTAGTACAGCGACGGAAAGACCAGGCCCCCGCCCTTTTCAGCACATCGAATCGCCAGGCCCTCAGCCTGGAGCGTGTCCGCCCCAACAGCATTGTGCACGCCATGCCATTCAATCGTGCCGACGGGAATATAGACCACCGGGCGAGCCTTGCGGCGGGCGACAATCTGGTCCGGCCGCAACATGTGATAGCGAACTTCCTCAGCCATGAAATGTTCCTTTATTCTCAACGGCAAAGTCCACGAATTACACGAAACGCACGAAGTAAACAATGGAAAATGTGAGTCATACTTTATGTCTTTGTGCCTTGTGGTGATCTGTTTTTGGTTTCCCTAACGCCAGTCGAACATTATCATGTCGTCATGAATCGGACAGGGACGTCCACATTCCGCGTCCTGGGCGTTGACCCGGGCTTGCATGTCACCGGCTACGCAGCCGTCGATTTCGGCGCCAGCGAGCCAGCCATCGTGGAGGCTGGCGCGCTTCGCAGCAATACCAACGCCGGCATGCCGCAGCGGATCGCCCAGATCCACGCCGACCTCAATGAGATCCTGGCGGAAATCACACCTGACCTGGTTGCTATCGAGCAGCTATACGCGCACTACAAGCACCCGCGCACGGCCATCCTGATGGGCCACGCCCGCGGGGTGATCATGCTTTCGTGTCACCTAGCCGGCGTAGGCATCGCGAACGTAGCCGCCACAATGGTCAAGAAGAGCCTTACCGGCAACGGCCATGCGTCCAAGCTCCAGGTGCAGCGGGCCATCCAGGCCCTGTGCCATCTGAACACACTGCCCGAGCCGCCGGACGTCGCCGATGCGATAGCCATCGCCCTGTGCGCGGGGCGACATCGAACAACTTGAGTCCACGAATTACACGAAACGCACGAAGAGAAACGGCGCGCTTCGCCATCGCCGAGGCACTGACTTAGCTGTGGCTTGGAGTTCCTGACTTGTTTCTCTTGCCGTTTACTTCGTGTCCTTCGTGTAATTCGTGGACAAATTCCTGCTGACAAAGAAAGGAAGAGACTGTGGGCGGGACGGAGATCAAGCATCGAGAACTTAGCTTCCGCATTGTTGGCTGTGCCATGCGGGTGCATGAGGCGTTAGGGCCAGGTTTCCCGGAGGCCATCTACCATCGCGCACTCGTTCATGAATTGCTCAAAGCCCGTATTCCTTTCGAGAGCCAAAAGAGCATCGAAGTCTATTACGACAATGCCTTGTGCGGCGAGTTCCGCCTTGATTTGCTGGTGGACAATTCCATTGTGATTGAACTCAAAGCCTTGGATCGCATCGTCGATGACCACGTATCGCAGGCGCTTTCATATTTGAAGGCAACCAAACTCGACCTGGCTATCATCATGAACTTCGGCAGGAAGACGCTCGATACCAAGCGCGTCGTCGTGTAAACAGATTAGTCGCTATTAGTCGTTGTTGTTTGCTGTTGTTGTTGTGGCTGTGGCCGTTCCCTTTCGTGCTTTTCGTGTAATTCGTGGACCATAGCCGTTAGGTTGTTTTTGATCCCAAGTTCGTGGACAATCCATCCCATGATCGCTCGCATAATTGGCAGATTAGAACAGGTGGCCGACGGCGTTGCCTTGATTAGCACAGCGGCCGGCTTGTGGTACGAGGTGCTGGTGCCGGCCTTCGACGCCGACCGGCTGGGCAAGCGAATCGCGCAGGAGGTCAGCCTTTACACGATTCATTACGTCGAGGGCGACCCCTCGCACGGCGCGCAGACGCCGCGCCTCCTGGGCTTCCTCAGCGAGATCGACCGGCGGTTCTTCCACGTCTTCACCACCGTAAAGGGCATCGGCATTCGCAAGGCCTTGCGGGCGCTGGTCCGCCCGGTGGCTGAGGTGGCCGCCGCCATCCAAAACAAAGATGCCCGCTTCCTGGTCGACCTGCCCGAGATCGGCAAGCGCACAGCCGAGCAGATCATCCACGAACTGCACGAAAAGATGGAAGACTTTGCCGGCGCCCCCGCCGCCGGAGCCGCTGAGACCCAACTAGCCGAGCCGGCGCTGGAGGCCGTCGCCGTGCTGGTTCAACTTGGCGAACGCCGCGGCGACGCCACGGCCCTGGTCGAGCGAGTACTGGCGGTAGCGCCCGAACTAACAAGCCCGGAGGTCATAATTCAGCACGCGTACAAGCTGAAGGCCGGAGGCGCGTGATGATAATATCTCTTTTCTCGCCTTTTTTAACTCTTCATTCAGTATCTCAGCGGCGAGTTGTTGCCGCTGCCGTTGAATCTCAAATCTCAAATTTCAAATTTGAAATCGTTAGGTCCCTATGGCCCGTGAAAAAATAATCTCGCAGCAATCGACCGGTATCGAGGACGAACAGTTCAACGTTGCCCTTCGGCCGCAAACGCTCGAAGAATGCATCGGCGTCGGTGACCTGCTGGAGAAGCTTCGCATCTCTATCCAGGCGGCCCGCCAGCGGGAAGAGCCGATGGAGCATGTGCTGCTGCACGGCCCGCCGGGCCTGGGCAAGACAACGCTGGCCTACGTCATCGCCCACGAGATGGGCACGAACATCAAGGTCACCTCCGGCCCAGCCTTGACACGCCCCAGCGACCTCATCGGCATCCTGACCAATCTGGAGCAGCGTGACGTGCTGTTCATCGACGAGATCCATCGCCTAAGCGCAGCCGTCGAGGAATACATCTACCCCGCGATGGAAGACTATAAGGTGGACTTCGTGGTCGATTCCGGCATGCACAGCCGGACGATCAACCTGCCGCTGAAGCCCTTCACGCTGATCGGCGCCACCACGCGCAGCGGCATGCTCAGCCCGCCGCTTCGGACGCGGTTCGGCATCACGCATCACCTGGATTTCTGGTCGGTGGAAGACCTGCTGGAGCGCTGCCGCATGTCGGCCCGCATGCTCAAGCTCGAATACGATGCCGACGCCCTGGCCATGCTGGCTGGGCGAGCGCGCGGAACGCCGCGAATCGCCAACCGCCTGCTGAGGCGCTGCCGCGATTTCGCCCAGGTCAAAGGCGACGGCCGGCTGAGCGGCCAGGTCGTCGAGTCGGCCCTCAAGCTCGAAGGCATCGACGAGCTTGGCCTGGACGACCTCGACCGGCGATTCCTCCGCGTGATCATCGACGTGTACAAGGGCGGCCCGGTTGGCATCGAAGCGGTGGCCGCCACGCTGGGCGACGAAACCGACACGCTGGTAGACGTGGTGGAACCATTCCTCCTTCAAACCGGCATGCTAGCCAGAACCCGCAAAGGCCGCCAAGCCACCATGAAGGCATATGAACATCTAAAAGTAACCTACATCCCCAAGCCTGGAGATGGGGGATTATTTGATATGGGCGAGGCTGAAGAGCGATGAGGCTTCACAGGCTGCTCCAATGTCTGGGCGGGCTTCGATTCCAACCATAGTGCGCCATCTTGATTAAGAGTGCTCCTCGTGCCCTCTTCGCCAACGGCGTATGGCAATACCACAGAATACCACTCCAGGCAGTCCATGAAGCATCGCCATCAACCAAAGCATACAATAATGTTTGGCTGCCATGCTTGACAGCACGACAGTTTCACATTGATAGAGAAGCCGGAATCTCCTGTTGTTGCTGTAATAGCGTGCCAAGCTTGGGGAATCTGAACGGTAAACCAGACACTAATCCCAACAAGAAGCAACCCAAAGGACAGGATGATCCATCGCGAGAGCAGCCAGTCCTTGGCTGCCTTTCCCGACGACGTAGAAGCTTCTCAAGGTCAACTATGTCTTCCGGTGTCATTGACATTTCGCACCCCATTCCCTTAACAGCCTAATGTAACACGGCCAATTCGATAAGATTCGATGAAGTGTAACTCATGCTGTCTCCGTAACGATTCTCCATCTCGCCGCGCTGGCAGTAGACTTCGTCGTAGAGGTGCCGTCCCTTGCTGGCGGTCCGGGGTCCCAACGGGTGTAATCAAATTTCTTAAACAGCCGGTGCTTCTGGCCGCTCTTGCGGTGGTCCCAGCGGGTCTGAACGATCAGCCACCGCGAACGACGATCTTCGCTTGCGGCCAGACTTGACGCAAACGCGCGTCACCAGCAACCTGAGAACCGCGCGGGATAACGTCGCTCAATGAATTTGCCCGCACGCAAGGCGTCGGCGTACGGCTTGGCCTCAATGTGCAGATGATATTGGCCAACCACGCCCCATGAAGGAGGCAAAGGGGTCGTCTTCGATAGTCGCCAGTGTGCCGTAGTACGCCATCGCCTGTCGGCGGCGGCCAGCGGTCGATAGGCCACACGGTACATGCGAGGCACATGCTGGCTGACTTGGTTGGCCGGACTGTCGCCCATTCCTTTTCCTTTCACGAACCTGCTACATGCCTTTGCTGATCTGCTTGTTAGATTCTCCGGACTTGTACTGTTTCACAGGATTCTTTGATTAAGTTTCTCGGCGCAGGCTGGCTCGAAGCGGCTGCCGGCTGGACGTAGACTATAGCAAGTTAGAAGTCATCCTGATTGCTCCAGCACACGATTCCGTGATGAATTGAGACACCCCATCGTGCCTGCATCGCACCTTCGACGGGCACTCGCTGCGGAACAAGCGGCTCCGACTGCCAGTCCTTCGGATTTACTCTGAACCACGGGAATCCGGTGACATACAAATACTCGTTCCAGTTGAGTATGTGCGTGGATTGTCCGTTCCATCCGCTCGGCTTGCCCAGTTGTCGCACTATCGAGCTGCCTATTACCGTGGGCACGCGATGGACGGCGTACAAGAGGTGGTCGCTGTACTTGCAGAACGACGTCGGCTCACTGCCGGAAAGGTGGTCGTAGCCAATGCCGATTGTTAGCGTCTGAAGATCAACGGATAGCGGCATGGGTGCCGGCAGGAGACCGGCAATGCGGCCGCGCCCAACAAGAAGGACGCGAGGTTGCCCTTTGATTGGAGGATATTCCTGAATCCAGATAGGTCGTGCCGCCAAGTCAGCTTCTTGGTCGGTCCTCGCATCGGAAATGCCCTTAACGCGCGTAGCCCGGTGGAGTACCTTCACATTGGGTTTTCTTCCCGTGGCATCCACCATTGCAATCCACATCCGATCGTGCGGCCCCAGACTGCCGGAGGCGATTGCTTTGCCTTCCGCAAAAGGATATACCAGAATAGTCCGGTCACATTCCGGCAAGCCATCGCTCCTATCTACACGATAAGTCTCCTTGCCGTCCTTGCCGATGAGGCGAATCGTTCCCGAACAAGCGGCAAGCCACAAGTTCCTGCCGTCCCACTTGGCGTCCGCGAAAACTGCCTTCGGCTCAACAAGAATCTCCTCCAAAACATCTCGCTTGCGATGCAACAACAGTGCGCCTGCGCACCAGTAGAAGTCCACATCTCCACAGTTGACAAGTCGCAACCCGGAGTTCCCGACGTCTTCCGCCGCCTTCCACGTCATTTCCTTGAAGGGCAGGCTCCTGCCGTCCAATCTCTGCACATTTATCGCTAGCGGTTCGTACGTTACCTGATCCGCGGGCCTGTCCGGAACCATCTTGTCCTCCGTCGTTTGCTTCGCCACTGGGGCGGCAGAAGCAGGCCGTGTCGCCGCGGCTAGGACTTGCCGCAAATGCATCAGCACGCCGATCTGTCCGCGGTTGGCTTCTGTGATGTCCTTTTGTCCTGCGAACTCGTCGGCTATGGCCTGGACACGATCTAACAATGGCCCAGGTGCACCGCCCTGGGCCCATTCCAGACATACACGTCCCAACTGGCCGGTCAATCTGTTGTCCAATCGAGCGGAACGGCTTAGCCGGTCATAAAAAGACAGGCCATCGCTGACAATGGCGTCGTGGCCGCGCTCAAACGACCAACCTGCAAGCTTGTAGACGAATGCTGGCCGAAAGTGCTCTTCTGCCGGCGTCGCGTACTCGAACAACTTGTACACAAGGTCGAGATACTCCTTGTCGAACTTGTTGGTATCCATAATGAGCTTTTCGGCCGCGTCACGCGTAAGGAAGAGAGCCGACTTTCCATTCAACTTTAAGGAGAAGACCGAAGGGTAAACGCTTTGTACGAATTGCCTCCGCGCCGCTTCAGCCTGGGCCAGGTCATCGCAGCTGGCGCTGTTATGCACGCGCCACAACGATTGGTAGCCGGCCAAGCGTTCGATCTCCTGCCCGGCTGCCCTGGCATCGACCTGACCGTTACGCACCAAGTACGCCAGATGCGGCAGCGCGCACGCCCAAGTTCGCAAGCGGCTACCGCACATTGCCTCACATTCCTTGCTGCCCGCAATCATATGCTTCGGCAATGGCGCGACCGCGGCCTTGTGATACTCTCTTGCCAGGGCTATTCGCTGGTCCGCATCATCCTTCAACAGCAGCGCCGCTTCGCGCAGGCTGGTAGAGTGTTGCCAAGCCCCCAGCCGCGCAAAGACGTCAGCCCGCACGGCCAGGGCAGCCGCCTGCTGCTCCGCCGTCAGCGCCTGGCTGTTTGGCAAAGTTTCGCCCAGGATCAAAGCGGGCAAATCCTTGGATAAGTAACCAACCATTTCGGACAGCCTGACAGTGCGCTGGAGCCTATTGATGGGCGAGTCATTGCCGGTAATCCTGACCACGAAGTCTATATCAGGGGGCTTGTCTTTCTGCGGTTGGGACATCTTGTACTCCCCCTCGATGAACGAAGGCACAATACGATGGATGTCCTCGCCCCCGGCAAGAGAGGTCTCCCTGGCGATCTGGCGCGCCTCATCGATCTCGACCACTGCCACGCCGTCTTGTGAACTCAAGGCGTTTGCCAGCATGCTCGCGAAGCCACGCTGAAGATGGTCGTATTCGTGGCCGAGGTTCCGCGATACGAACGGCGGAACCGCATAGACGCGCTGCACGCCGCAAGGAAAGTGGCGACATGCTTGCTGGATTGCATCCGTTATGGACTTAGATACCTGAGAAAGCCTGTCCGCCTTGTAGGCGATGCAATCCGTCATGAGTCGTGCCCCCGCGCGCGTATCACAGATCACCAGCCTGATGTACTGCTCTTTGTCGGAAGACTCCAGAGTGAGTACCGCCAAGGCGTCGGCCTTCGTTATGACCCCCGTCTTACGGCGAGGCCATGCATCGGAGGCGTTGACCAGGCTGGTCGCGGCCACTTCCTTGGCCAACAGCTCCAGGTGCTGACGAGCCACAATGGTGATCGCCTTGTCCGTGGCCAGCGCGGCCAACACCTGATCCTCCAGCCCAGATTGTTGCAGTTCGTCGGAAAACAGCACCGCCCAGGTTCCCAGCCCGCCTGTTGGCTGGCTTGCGGTCGGTTGCCTCTCCTGACCCATTGCCACAGTAGCGACAAAGAGAAGGGCCAACAGGCCGCCTGGCAGAAGCAAGCACAAGATAGCCGGCATGCGGCCGTCAATTCGGGGCAGCACGCGCATTACGCGTTCTCGAAAGTGTCTATCGTTAGTACGGCCCAATCTCTTAACCTTTCTCGACGGCATTCTACAGGACTTAGACGAACATCTCTGCTGTTCGTTTCTCGCGAGTTCCTCCCTCCCGTAAAGCGACCAGGGTCCGTAGGTGGCGTCCAAGTCCAGCACCGGTTCCTAAACGACGTGAAAGCATCGGCCATAGCAGCCCGCGCTTTCCAACCCGCGCTTGCCTTCACTTTGCACCCGATGATAGAATTGCGTTCTAATGATCGATGCTGCTATCGCCATATAGTCACGCTGCGATCCAGCAGAATTCACCCAAAAGAGAGTCACATTATGCAGAGTTTCAGCCGGGTCTTAATTGTTGTTGCGTCCATCAGCCTGTTTGCAGCCGTCGAGGTCCTTGCCCAATCAAACACGCCCGTTGGCGCCAGGGCGGCCAGCAAGCCGGCAAAGTCAGCCCCGACGCTAACCAGGCCGACAACCTCGCCATCGTCGTCAAGCGCAGCCAACAGCGTCAGGATGGTCAAGATCGGTTCGTTATCTATGCGCGCGGACTCGGCATTGGCTCTCAACGAGCGTCCCAGGCTGCTCTTCCGCAAGAGCGACCTGCCGGCCATCAAGGCCCGCATCAACGGTCCGATGAAGAAGGAATTCGACAAGTACCGCGCCTGGTGGGATAAGCAGATAGCCCAGAGCGGTTATGACTGGCAGAGCGATGAATGGCAGGATGGAGTGGCCTTGGGCGTGCTCTACCAGTTGACCGGCGACCGCAAATACGCCGACGCGGTCCGCAAGAGCAAGGCCTTCCTCAACGAGGGCATGTTCTGGTCGCACGCCTTTGCGATGGACCTGATCTTTGACGCCCTAAGCCCCGAAGAAATCAAGACGCAGACCGACCGTTTTTTGGCTGACAAGGAGAAGTATCGCTGGGCAGGACCCAAGGCCTTGTACCGGGCGGCGGCGCTGTATGGAGGCGGAACAGGTGCGGACAGTCAACTGGCGGATTGGATCGCCAGCAGTTCGGGCGAGGCCCGCAAGGTGCTCAGTTTCGTTAATGAATGGGCCAAGGATCGTGGCGGAGACGTCAACAGCTTCAGTTATATCGGAAACCATACCGCCATCCAGGTGCCGGCCCTGGTAACGACATTGGCCAACGCCCTGGGCGAAGATACTTGGCAACAATGCGCCTGGCCCAGGCTGATCCATGCGTACTACATCTACCACTACATGCCGTGGGTTCAGGCGCCGATTCACTTCGACAACACCACCACGCTTTGCCCCAGCCCTAACTGGGGGGACTTTGGCGGAACGTTCCTACTGTGCGCCGCGCCGGGCATCTACAAGGACGGTTTGTACGACTGGTGGATTCGCCAGGTCTTCAACTTCGAGGGCCAGTTGGCTGGAGATCCTATAAAGTGGAACCAGCGATTGATGGCAGGCGCTTGGGCCAGGTTCATCTGGCACGATGACGCCGTTGCCAGCCTTCCGCCTGAAAACTTCCCGCCCAGCCGATTCTTTGCCACGCGCGGCATGGCCAGCATGCGGGACAACTGGGGCAAGGATTCTACCTTTGTACACTTCCGCTGTGGAGCATGGGGCGATCTTGGCGACAACCGGCACCATGCAGACAATAATACATTTACCATTCATCACAATGGCATCCTTGCACTGGATACCGGCGCATGCCATGCCCTGGACTACAATCGCCTGAAACTTGAGAATGCCGCATCGGGCGACAGGAGCGCTCTTCTCTATTCCGCCGAGACGATCGCGCATAATGGCATTCTCATCTATAATCCCTGTGATGATGATGCCTGGGCCAAGGCTGGCAAGGCCAATACCGGCGGGCAGTACCTGCGAAGCTGGCCAGCCGAGTGGGACAAGATGCGAAACTTTCGCCTTAGTCCGCAGGAGATCGCCCAACGAGGCAAGGTGATCGCATGGGAGACCTCGCCAGAATATGATTATGTGTGCGGCGACGCCACCGGTTCCTACAGCCCGACGACGGTCATCAGTTTCACTCGGCAGTTGGTTTATGTCCGGCCGAACCTTGTCTTCGTCTATGATCGCGTGAACACGGCCCGCGACGGGTGCAAGACGACATTTCTTTTGCATACAGCCGACAAGCCAACCATCGATGGCAGCGAAACGCCCGACACGCGCGTTCATCCTGACGGGCATTTCACGCTTGAAGGTTCGGTGCTGAATGTGACGGATCAGGAGATGGGCGGACGGATGTTCTGCCGGATGCTGCTGCCGGAGAAGCGGCAGGTCTGCCTGCTGGGTGGGCAGGGTCACGAATGGGAACTGCCCGACGGACGAAACATCGGCCCAACGGCCCAGACGCATGCCCTCCCGCTTGATTCGCCGGAGGTGCGCCAATCGCGCCAATTGGGCGAGGGCCTGCGAGGATGGCGCGTTGAGATACAGGACGCCAAAGAAGGCAGGCAGGTGCGGTTCCTGAACGTGATGCAGATAGGCGACAAGACCACGCCCGCCATGTCGCCCTGCAAGTTGGTGCAGAAGGATTCCATGGTCGGCGCTTCGGTGGAAGACGGCGGCAAGACGATTGAGGTGTACTTCAATCCAACCGGCGTCGGCGGCAAGATCACAATCACGCAGGATGGAAAGAAGCTGGTGGACCGGCCGTTGACTACGAAGATCGAGGATAACTACGAACGTTGGTCAGCCTTGCCGGACTATGCCAAGTGGACCACTGACCCGCTGAGGCGGAATGTGGTCCTGGGGCAATAGGCAAGCTTGAACCGGTCTAAACGCGAGGAATCTCGCGATACGTAATCAGTCGGATCTTTTGTTCGTGCAGGAGAATTGCCCTTGTCGGGTGCCATGCTTCCGCGTCGTCGTATGCGGAAGCATGTCCGCATTTCTTGAATATCCCAGGCCCGGTGCTGTCAAACATAATGAAGTGCGGTATTTTGTCCCCCGCATGTTGTGCCAGTTCTCGCGGCCAGGGTGGTCGCGATATCCGCGGACAAGCTCGTGCTGCGTAGCGAGCTACTTCTACTTCGCAGAGTAGCAATGCCCCGCGCGCCATGCTAACCCCCCTGCTTCCGCGGGGGGCTTCCTCACGCGCCGCGCCTGCCCCTGCTTCCGCAGCGGGCCTCCGCGCGGGCGCTCCCTAGCCCCCCTATGGCGCTCTGGAGCATGACAAAACAGGGCGGGCATCAGGTTGAGACGTTGCGCATGGGAGCATAGAGTAGCACAGTTATGCGCCGCTCGGCAGTGTGGTTCCTGACGGGGATGGCTGTTGGCACGTCTTGATCAGTTGGTGGTTTGTGGTCCATTCGGGATGTGTTGAAGGCGCTCGGTGGCCATTGTGCCCGTTGTGCTTGCACAATGGCCCTGCTGCTGCGCGCTTTCCGCTTGAAGGAGAAACAATGGACAGGCGCCAATTCCTTAAGAGCGGCCTGGTGGGCATTGCCGTTGTGACTGCTGATTCCGCCCTGCAACTGCCCCTGTTCCTCACCAGGCAGGCTCGCTCGGCCATCTTTACGCCGACGGTCAACCTGACCATGAAGCCGGCACTTCTGGAGCTTGTCGATCAGCGGGTGGTGTTCGTCTGGGCATACGATGATGGCCGCGGGCCGCGCACGCCCGGGCCGGTGATCTTCGCCACCGAAGGCCAGACGGTGCAGGTTCGCATAACCAACGCGCTACCGGAGCCGCACGCCTTTGCCGTGCCCGGTGTGGTCAACAGCGGACCTATCGCGCCGGGTCAGATGCGGGCGATATCATTTCGCGCCCCGCCGGCTGGCACGCACTTCTATCTTGACCCGCTCAATGCGCCCGTCAACCGCGTGCTTGGCCTGCATGGAGCCTTGGTGGTGCTGCCGGCTGCCGGCAACACGCCATACAGCGTTCCGACGCCCAGCGTTCAGCAGCTCTTCAACGATCTGGGCAAGCCGCCGGTCTTCCCTGGTCAGCCCTGGACGCCAGCGCGGACATTCATCTGGATATTCAACCAGATCGATCCGCGCTTCAATGCACAGGCGCAGGCCGGGCAAACAATCAATCCAGCCGTCTTCCAGCAAACGTTCCTGCCGAGCTACTTCCTTATCAACGGCAAGAGCGGTTTCTTCTCGTCGTTCGACCCCGACATCGAGCCGACGGGCTTCATCGGCCAGCCTGCCCTGATTCGCAACCTCAATGCCGGGCTCATCACACACTCGCCGCACATGCACGGCAACCACGTGTACCAATTGGCCATCAACGGCATTGTGCAGAGCAACGTCATCCTGCTGGATACATGGTCGATGTTGCCGACAGATCGCCGGGACATCCTTCTGCCCTTTGTCCGCCCGCCGGACATTCCCGTGGCAGCCTTCCCGCCAAGGCAAGAGAAGTTCCCGCTGATGTACCCGATGCATTGCCACACGGAAATGTCCCAGACCTCCAACGGCGGCAATTACCCGCAGGGACTGACCACACATTGGGAGATCCTCGGCCCCTGAGACTCCAGGCATGGATATAGCTGGAAATAGAAGGAATAAACAATGGCCACTTTACCACTAATCCCGCGAGGCCCCGTTCCCGACCCGCAGGCTTTTGAGGCATTCAGTTGTCATGTGCCCGCAGCCGGGCCCGCAACGCCCGATCGCGTGCCGCCCGACATACTCGTCACACGTGACATGGACGTCAGCCTGGACATCCCGCTGCCCAACGGCAACAAGGTGCGGATGTGGGTCTTCGTTGATCCGGCTGGGCCATCCACGTTTCCTTCGACGCTGATGCGCGTCCGCGAAGGCCAGGTCGTCCACACGCTGACCAAGGTAAAGAAGAACACTCACACGATCCACCTTCATGGCATCGAGCCGTCGACGTTCAACGATGGCGTGGGGCATACGTCCTTCGAGATCTCCGGCGAGTACACCTATCAATGGCAGGCAAGCCAGGCCGGAACGTACATCTATCACTGCCACAAGAACACGGTCCTGCACTTCGAGATGGGCATGTATGGCTTCCTGATTGTCGATCCGCCGCAGGGGCCGGGCTTCGTGCGGCGGGTAAATGCCATCATCCCCTATGACGTGGAGGCCCTGTGGGCGGCTGACGACATCTATACACTGTGGCACACATTCAATCACGATGCCGGCATCGCCTGCCCCAACGGCGTCAATGCCGGCCTGAATGATTTCAACCCGGACTTCTTCTGCATTTCGGGCGTGTTTCCGCCAAACACGCTGACTGACCCGCGAGTGGCGGTCACCGCCCGTGTCGGCCAGACGATCCTGATTCGCCTGACCAACTCCAGCTATACAGTGCTGCGGACGACGCTTGGCCTGCCGGGCGAGGTCATCGAGATCGATGGCCGGCCATTGGGGCAGGCGCCGCGGTCGGCCTATTCCCGCCCGTTCGCAATCCAAGCTAATACGCCGTTCGATCTGACCACGGCCCAGAGATGGGGCATCCTGGTTCGCCCGACAGCCGCAGGCGTCTTCCCGGTGCGCATGCAATTCCTCCGCTGGAGCAACCGCCAGCAACTTGGTGTGGCGGAAACGGTCATACGAGTGGTGTAACCACAATCAGTGACGGCTGCGTCCTGTGGGTACAGGCCGCTTATTGGCGAGATATCTCGCGATATGTAATCAGGCGGATGTCTCGTTCTCGCAGAAGACTGCCGTTATCGGCAAGCAGAGGCATTGTCTCGGCCTTGCGCCAGTCCTCCGCCAGGCCCGGATGCATTCCGATCTCAGTCATTCCTGGCGGGAGGCAATCAACGGCCTGCTGCCACCATCCGTCTTCATTCAGGCCGATCCTGCCCGTGACCATCAAAAAGTAATCCGACGTCCGCCCGCACCGCCGCACCGCAGCGGAGGTCAGCCAATTGAAGACCTTCCCCGCCTCGAAGCCATGCAGGTAGAGATTCTGCGTACGACGGATGGCTGCGATTCCC
Organism: uncultured Planctomycetaceae bacterium; assembly: GCA_964417755.1. Lineage (GTDB taxonomy): Bacteria > Planctomycetota > Phycisphaerae > SM23-33 > SM23-33 > CAYQJH01. The sequence goes on along the minus strand of CAYQJH010000020.1, from coordinate 18,587 downwards.
TCGCGAGGCAGCAACTCACGAAGAACTTTGGAAACCGCCCATGCTTTGTGGATATGGCCGTGGCTGTCCACATGGCTTACTTCAAGCCTTTCCTGTCTGATAGCTGCAATCTGGGCGGATATCTCCCTGGCAATGTCGCGGCGGTTCAGCCGGCCCAGGAACGCTCGTTTCCAGAATTCCCTCGTGGGCCACAGCCGGCCTTGGGCATCGACCAGCGAAGGAATATCGCCAGGCGAGCAGGCGGGCTTCTCGTCCGTCAGGCAGATGTGAAGCCCATAGCTGAACTGCGGGTTCTGCTGGGCGAATCGGGCCGCAGCCGCAAAACCGGGCATGTTAGGCATCAGTGTGGCGCTGGAAAGTATCCCCCGATTAAATAGATCAATCGTGACGCCGACCGTCTCTTCGGAGTATCCGAAATCGTCCGCGTTCAGGATGATCGTCTTGGGCTGTTCAAGAGCCATCGCATCACCTTCAAAGGCCATCTGCATGGCCGGCTACTGCATCTCCTTGAGGCTCACGACGTCCTCGGGGGGACGGTCCTTGGCGATATCCATGACGAATTCGATGACACTGTCATTCTCGGACGCGGCCTCAAAGGGCAGTTCGCGAAATACCTCAGCCAGCACTGCATTGCGGTTGGTTCGAACCAGCGTCGCCGAGAGCAACCGCCTTCCCTTCGAGCGATATCTCCGGCCCAGCCAGTCGATTAGCGTATGCTCCACGCGCCTCTTGGCAACGCGGCAGGAGATTACAAGATCAACGATCCTCGGAACATCGCCCTGGCGGATCGAGATGAAACCGACGATTCCATAGTCGCCGAACCGGTCGCTGCAACGGAAGCCAAGGCACTCGAAGTCGCGATTGGCCAGCAACCCGTTGAATTCGCGCTCATCATATCGGCGGGTCGAAAGATTGAGCTGGTTGGACCGCTGCAGCAATTCCAGGCATCGCGCCTTTTCCTCTGCCGAGGCTGGACGGAACACCTCCACGCTGATCCGGCAGCCGCGCAGATACTCCAGGTTGTCGCCCTTGCTGACGGCGCGAAACTCCTCGCGCTTCATTTCAGCTAGGTACGAGAGCCGCCGCTGACGGCTCATCTCCGTCACGGGCACGTCAAATTCGCTCAATTGCGGCAATTGGCCAAGCTGCGTGACTGGGTAGACGCGGACCATCGGCAGGTTCGAGGCGACCTCTTCTCGCTCGAAATGGGAATCGTCGATGAATGCCATGCTATCCAGGCCGATGTTGATCCGGCTGGCAACCTGTCGCAGATTCTCGCTCTTGGGCCCCCAGTTGATGGCTGGAAAGATGAAATACTCTTCAAGCCCAAGCGCCTTGATCGCATCCCAGGCCTGTTCGTGCGTATTCTTGCTCACGATGGTGTGAATGATCCCTCGCCGGTCAAGCTCCTTGATGACTGCCACCGCATGCAAATTCAGGCGTACGCCGGAAAGGCCCTTGTCAATCAGCACACCATCCCACAGCGTGTTGTCCAGGTCCCAGGCAACGCACTTGACCTTGGCTGCAGGCCTGGTTGCAGGCTTGCTTGCAGGCTCGGCCTCCTTGCGGAGGCGAACGAAGTCCAGCCAGGTGAAAATCACGCGGGCAGCCAAATCATTCTCCGGCCAGATGCTGATCAGGGCGTTGGCGGCACACGACCGCAGGTTGAACTGCTCGAAAGGCATCTGGAAGAAGTTGTGGCCGGGCTGGATGTCGAAAGAATGCGTCGATAGGATGCTGCCGTTGTCTTTGCATTGCAGGCACAGCCGGAATGGCTTGGCCTCCATGCTGTAGCACTCGATCACAAAGGCAGAGAGGTTGTTTTCGGCCCGATGACTGAGGCGCGACAGAAGGCGGTTCCGGGTGTGGTCCAACAGCCATGTCAACCGGCGGCGGCGAGGCAACGGCAACATCAGCCAAGACAGTCTCCGGCAGACGGCCGAAGCACATCGACTCAGACGATCGACATGGCGCAGCCACGTTGAGGCAAGGGTTTGGCGATGGAACTTGGTTTCGATCTTCGACCAGCGCCGGAAGCGGCAATCGATGCCATAGCCCAGCGGGCCTTTGAACCTGGCGTCGCGAACAAAACCGTATTCCAGCCGCAGGCATCGGCCGTCGGGACGTGCCTGGAACAAGGGGCATTCGCCATAGCATTGAGGTACAGCGCATTCCAGGCAGTGCTCTTCCCAGTGCAGCAATGCCACAGCCTCGACGGGCGGCATCTCTGCCGGGGAAGGTATAAACAGTGACAGCGCATCGCCCTCTTGCCGCCACTTTGACTTGTTGGCCCATGTTGTGTCGAACATCTGAAACTTATTGTACTTCCGCCTGGCCAAATCTGACAAGGCTAATAGCTGGCAAGAGCGGGCCGACAAGAGCGGCGCGGGCGTCTCGTCCGGGAGTATCGCGGACATCTCATCCGCACGTTGATTGCCATCGCACCTCAATGGTTCTGCGCAGACTCCCCGGGAAGCGCGAAGATATTTCGTTACCCTTATCGAATAGCCAGTACGGTGATGCTCGCGGCTATATCTGCCAGCATGTCGCCCGCATCCTGTGTGATGGGATCCCCGCCAACACTTGAGGCCCGGTATGTATGATCGGCCAGGACCTCGACCTTGGAAAAGCCCGCGCTGCGGACGGCAGAGAGGTATTCCTCTCGCAGCATCGCGCCGGCGATGCAGGCGGCGTAGAGGGCGGCCTCGTCCCGAACTTGCTGCGGCAGCGGGCGATTGAGCACGATGTCGCTGACGATCATCCGCCCGCCGGGCTTGAGCACGCGATGGACTTCTCGGAAGACCTGCGGCTTATCTGGCGAGAGGTTTATCACGCAGTTGGAGATCACAACATTTACGCTGGCCGTCTCGACAGGAAGAGCCTCGATCTGCCCCTGGCGGAACTCGACATTGGCCAAGCCGGTCGTCTGGAGGAACTTCACCGCGTTGCGGCGGGCCAGCGCGAGCATCTCGGGCGTCATATCCACGCCGATGACCCTGCCGGCATCGCCGACTTTCTGGGCAGCCAGGAAGACATCCTTGCCCGCCCCACTGCCTAAGTCCAGAACCACGTCGCCCTTGTTGATATGGCCGAAGGCTACCGGATTGCCACAGGATAGGCCCAGCTCCGATTCGGGGACTGGGTGGTCGGGGACGCTGTAGGGCTGGGCATCGCCGCAGCAGGACTTGCTCGGACCACAGCAGGAGGACTGCTTACGGGCAACTTCGCTGTAGGCCTTTTGAACGAGTTCGTGAATCTCTTGTTCGTTGCTCATTTATTCTCCTTCACTTCAATAGTAAGTGGCGTGGATGCGGTACAGCCGCCGACTGCTGTTAAATCGGCGATATCCGCGGCAAAGAATTTGTTCTTCAGCCACAGGCTGACGTTCACCAGGCCGATCAACACCGGCACTTCTACCAGGGGGCCGATGACGGCTGCGAAGGCAGCCCCGTGATTGATTCCGAAGATGCCGACCGCCACCGCGATTGCCAACTCAAAATTGTTGCTGGCGGCCGTGAAGGACAGCGTGGCGGATTTGGCATATCCCGCGCCGGTTTTGCGGCCCATCCAGAAACTCAGCAGGAACATCACCACGAAGTAGACTAGCAAGGGGATGCCGATTCGCAGCACATCCAGTGGCCGATCGATGATCCGCTGGCCTTGCATCGAGAACATGACCACAATGGTGAAGAGAAGCGCTACCAGTGTGACGGGCGAGACCTTCGGGATGAACCGGCTGTGATACCATTGCTTTCCCTTGAGTTTGACCAGGACCAAGCGAGTAATCATGCCGGCCAGGAAAGGGACACCAAGATAGATGAAGACGCTTTGGGCGATCTGCCCGATGGTGATGGCGGACGTGTCCGCCCCGGCCAGGCCCAGCATCGGCGGCAAAATGGTCACGAACAGCCAGGCATACACGCTGTAGAAGAATACCTGGAAGATCGAATTGAAGGCGACCAAGCCGGCAGCATATTCGCTGTCGCCTTTGGCCAGGTCATTCCACACGATGACCATGGCGATACAACGCGCCAAGCCTATCATGATCAGCCCGATCATGAACTCGCTCTGGCCGTGCAAGAAGGCAGCCGCTAGCACGAACATCAGGATTGGCCCGACTATCCAATTCTGAACAAGGCTCAGCCCCAGCACCTTGTAGTTGCGGAAGACATCGCCAAGTTCCTCGTACTTCACCTTGGCAAGCGGCGGGTACATCATCAGGATCAGCCCCGTGGCTATGGGGATGCTGGTCTGCGTACCTTCCGGCCGGAGCGAGCCGATCCACTGACCTACGGACGGGGCACCATAGCCCAGCAGCACGCCGGCCGCCATTGCGAGGAAGATCCACAGCGTCAGAAACCGATCAAGAAACGAAAGTCGTTTTGCAGTTGCCAAAGTCATCAGGATCACCGCCATCCAATTAACTTCGATATGGCCGTCAGCAACAGGAAAAGCGGCAGGAGGATGCATGCGCTGTAAAATATGTATCCAAAGAACGATGGCATCTTGACGCCGCGCTCCTGTGCGATTGTCCGGACCATGAAGTTGGGCCCGTTGCCGATGTAGGTGTTGGCGCCCATGAAGACGCAGCCGAGGCTGATCGCAGCCAGCAGATTGGGATCAATGAATTGACCATCGACCAGCGGCATGGCTCCCGGCGTGCCGCCGTCAAGTGCGCCGGCTGTGCTCAGGAAGACCATGTATGTTGGCGCATTATCCAATACGCTGCTCAGGCAGCCGGATGCCCAGAACATTTGCCACGGCTCGCTCAGGCCCAGCGAGCCGCCTTTGATCCGCAAGATCTCTATCGGCGCCTGCATGGTGATGAATATGCCGATGAACAACGCTGCCACCTCACTGATGGCGGCAAAGGTGAACTGATTGGCCTGGCGAATCCCTCTCGGCGTGGTGATCATGCTGGCGGCAGCGAGGGCGATAACAGCCGCCTCGCGAAGGCCCTCGAACACGTGGAAACTGCTGCCGGCAATCGCCCTGCCCGGAATAAGCACCCCCACAGCCAGCACAACTCCCAGCAGGTAAAGCAGATTGATCTTGCCACTAAGCCTCAGGGGCTGGACGCGCGTTTCGTCCAGGACGACGTCCCTGGGCGTTTCGCGTGCGTGTTCGCGGCAGTCCCAGATGTAATAGACGATCAGAAGGATCACGCTGCAGAGGGCCCAGTGCTTGAAGAGCGTCAGCGTCCAGAGAAAAGGAACCCCCTGAAGATAGCCCAGGAACAACGGCGGATCGCCGATGGGCAGAAGACACCCGCCAATGTTGCACACCAGGAAGATGAAGAAGATGACCGTGTGCCGCACATGCTTTCGCTCGGCGTTAGTCTGGAGCAACGGGCGAATCAGCAGCATGGCTGCCCCGGTGGTGCCAATGAAGTTGGCCAGCACCGCACCGGCCCCGAGAAAAGCAGTGTTGACAATCGGCCGGGCCTTGAGGTCGCCAGTCAGCCGGATGCCGCCGGAAATAGTGTAAAGCCCAGCCAGCAGAACTATGAACGGGATGAACTCACCCAGTATTGCTTCCGAAAGCACGTGCTGCAAAACGCCCCAGCCGGCAGATAGTTCGACCCTCTGCCCGCCCTGCTGGAGCACCATCGCGGGATGAAGAAACAGATAGTACGCTGCTGCCAAGCCCGACAGAACAAGCGATACAAGCAACTTGTTCCGGTTGCTGGCCCAGAAGCGTTCGAGGGCGTTAATCAAGGGCCCCAGAGCAATAGTCAGCAGCAGCAGAATAAATGGCCCGATGGACCACAACGGAGGGACGTATTGTCCGCTCTGGTTCATGGATGCACCTGCTTCTTTGCGCTCTCTTCGAGTGAAATGGGCAGTGTTTCAATGAACTGCCGTATCTCGTCCCGCACGCGGCGATAGCAATTGCAGGCCTCTTCTTCGGTCTTGGCTTCCTGGGCAAGTTTCGGCGGGTCATCGAAGCTGACGTGGATGACCTTCGCCTTGCCATCAAATGCAGGGCGGCGTTCCTCGGCGATGGCACAGACAGTTACAACGTAATCGAATGGCACATTCATCAGTTCCGAGACGTTCTTGGACCGCTGCCCGGAGATGTCTACTCCGGCCTCAGCCATCACCTTCACCGCCAGCGGGTTTAGCCCGTGCGTCTCGATGCCGGCTGAATAGGCCTCGACACAATCGCTCTTTAGTGCACGCGCCCAGCCCTCAGCCATCTGGCTGCGGCAGGAATTGCCGGTGCACAAGAACAAGATCTTGCATCTACCGGTCATCGCTGTTCTTCTTTGTGCCAGGCCGTTCGGCAAGCCAGCCAAAGCACGGCAATCGCGAATGACATCCTCGGGAATCAGTTTCAAAGCCAAGATCACCAGGAGTGGAATAATGATCAGGTCGTCCAGATGGCCAAGCACAGGGATGAAATCAGGAATCAGATCAAATGGCAGCAGCGCGTATCCGATGGCCGCGGCAAGCAGCCATTTCGCCAGCCGACCAGTGCGCGGGTCCGTGAGAACCAGGCGGTACACGCTGATTTCCCGCTTCACCACGGCCGCCGCGTTCCGCCATCGGAGTAAGTGTCTTTCTGTCGGGGCTTTCACCGGCTCTCCCTGGTGCGATAGCGGCAGCACAACTCGTCCAGGCTCATGCGGCCGACGGCCTTGACCTTTTTGGCATCCTGTGCAACACGGGGTTCGTCAGCCAGCGACTGCTTCAACCAGCGGATGGCTGATCGGGCGCGAGGCGAAGCGTCGCGCCTCGGCAGGCTGTAGTAAATCCAGCGACCTTCCTTGCGGGATTCCACCAGGCCGGCCTGGTGCAGGATGTTCAGGTGCTTGGAAACCGTCGAGGGCGCCAGGCCGAGTAATTCCATGATCTGGCATACGCACAGTTCGCCGCCCTGCAGGAACATCAGCACGCGAGTGCGGTTTTCGTCAGCAAGCGCCTTGGTAATTGCCATCACTTCTTTCATACTATATCCTATACTTCGCCAACTAACGAAGTATATAGCCACTCAATAATCCACGTCAAGCGGAAAACAACACGCCATGACAAGGCCTCAGTTACAGGGGGCACTTTTGTGGTGCGGGCGTCTCGCCTGCACATTCTGGGCATTGTCAGTGTCTGCAGGCGGGGACGCCTGCCGTTCGACCATTCGACAGGCTCATGGCCCTGGGCAACGTCGAAGGGCAGGCTCACGGCGTCAATCTCCGAAGCACGTGCCTATGCCGCGAGCGGACCTGATGAGATGATGATCCAGCGGCACGGTGCGAACCTTGTCGGCTACGTCGTGGATCGGGACGGAGGTAACCTGGCGGTCCTTCTCGACGACCACCTCGCCGAATCGTCCCTGCATGACCAGTTCCATCGCGTGGAAGCCAAATTGGGTGGCCAGTATCCGGTCACGGGCGGTCGGGCAGCCGCCGCGCTGCACATGGCCGAGGACCATCGACCGGCTCTCGATGCCGGTGCGCTTCTCCACCTCTTCAGCCACGTACTTGCCGACGCCGCCCAGGCGGATCGGGTCCGGCGAGGTCTTGTCCACGCGGTCGACGAACTGCTTGCCCCCCTCGGGCACGGCACCTTCGCCGGCTGCGATGATCGTGAACCGCTTGCCAACCTTGCTGCGCTGAAGGCACTTCTCGACGATACTGTCGACACTGAATGGAATTTCCGGAATGAGAATCACATCAGCCCCGCTGGCTAAACCCGAATGCAGGGCCAGCCAACCCGCATAGCGTCCCATCAGCTCCACCACCATTACGCGATGATGGCTGGACGCCGTGGTATGCACCTTGTCCAGGGCGTCGCTGGCGGTGACGACGGCTGTATCGTGTCCGAAAGTAATATCGGTGGCCCAGAGATCGTTATCGATGGTCTTGGGCACGCCCACGACGCGGATGCCGCGGTCAATCAGCTTGGCTGCCCCGCTCATCGTGCCGTCGCCGCCGATGACGACCATAACGTCCAGGCCGTTGGCATGGTAGTGCTCTACCACCTGATCCCGAACATCCTTCATGACCCATTGGCCATTCTCGCGGACGGCATAATTGGACGGATTGGCCTTGTTGGAAGAACCCAGGATCGTCCCGCCGTGCGTGAGGATGCCGCTGACATCGCTTGGCTGGAGCACACGGCATCGATTCTCGATCAGGCCCAGGTAACCGTCTTCGATGCCGACAACCTCCAGACCATCGTTCATGGCAGCCTTGGCCACCGCGCGAATTACAGCGTTCAGGCCGGGGCAATCGCCCCCGCCGGTCAAGATGCCGATGCGCTTGACGCCGTTCTTTGGTCCGGATTTCAATGCATGAGCCGCGTTCGACATCTGGTATCCTTCCATGCAAGAGGCAAGATGAACGTCAGGAAGGTACAGGCTAAGTCAAGGACAATGGCAGGTCAACTATTTTGGCATTAAGACGAAATTGTAATTCACAGGGTGATGGATCTACAAAAGTGTTATACTCGTGGGGTCTGACCCCCGGCGTGGTTAGCGTCGGAATGCCTGCCGACATCAGTACTTGCGATGTGCAAGGTCCCAATGGCATGACTTTTGTAGTGTGCATGACCGTTGAAGCATTGTTACTATCTGCTGCAGCATGGCGATAGTGTCGGGCAGCAGCATGGGCACGGACTCCTATGATCGAGTTTGCCGGCGGATTTTAATCAGGCAGCCGGCCAAGCAAAGGAAACAAGAGATGATGGCGATGAACAGCAGGCAGATGGCGCTTCGAGCGATTGCCGAATCCGGCGTCGTGTGCGGCAAGGTGGACTATATCTCCAAGCCGCTGCAGGAAGTCTATGGCGAGCACGTCTTCAGCGAGCGGATGCAGCGCGAGCGCCTGCCCAAGCCGGTGTTCAAGGCGCTGCAGAAGACGATCAACGCCGGAGAAGGACTTGATCCGTCCATTGCCGACGCGGTGGCCGTGGCGATGAAGGACTGGGCCATCGAGCATGGCGCAACGCACTTCTGCCACTGGTTCCAGCCGATGACGGGCCTGACCGCGGAGAAGCACGACAGCTTCATCTCGCCGACGCCTGACGGCTCGGCCATCGCGGAGTTCAGCGGCAAAGAGCTGGTCCGCGGCGAGCCGGACGCCAGCAGCTTCCCCTCGGGCGGCCTACGGGCGACCTTCGAGGCCCGCGGCTATACCGCGTGGGACCCCAGTAGCCCGGCGTTCATCCTGGACAACCCCAATGGTGCAACGCTGGTTATTCCGACCATGTTTATCAGTTGGACTGGCGACGCCCTGGACAAGAAGACGCCGCTGCTGCGGTCGATGGAGGCCCTCAACAAGCAGGCATTGCGCGTGCTGCGGCTCTTTGGCAACACGACAGCCAAGCGCGTCTTCACTACTATGGGCGCCGAGCAGGAGTATTTTCTGATCGACCGGCGATTCTGTTTCGCCCGCCCCGACCTCCTGACCACGGGCAGGACGCTCTTCGGCGCGCGTCCGCCCAAGGGCCAGGAGATGGAAGACCAGTACTTCGGATCTATCCCGGATCGCGTGCTGGCGATCATGGCTGAGATGGAGTACGAGCTGATGCGCCTTGGCGTGCCGATCAAGACGCGGCACAACGAGGTCGCGCCCGGCCAGTACGAAATCGCACCGATCTTCGAGACCGCCAACCTGGCGACCGATCACCAGATGCTGGTGATGGAGACGCTGCGCCGTGTGGCCAACCGCTACGGAATGGCCTGCCTGCTGCACGAGAAGCCCTTCGCGGGCATTAACGGCTCGGGCAAGCACAACAACTGGTCGATGGCCACCGACGCGGGCGAGAACCTGCTCAACCCCGGCGACACGCCGCACGCCAATGCACAGTTCCTTGTCTTCTGCTCGGCTGTGGTTCGAGCGGTGCACAAGTACGCGGGCCTGCTTCGCGTCAGCGTTGCCACGGCCAGCAACGATCATCGTCTCGGCGCAAACGAGGCCCCGCCGGCCATCATCAGCGTGTTTCTGGGCGAGCAGTTGGCTGATGTCTTTGCCCAGTTGGAAAACGGCGGCGCAAAGAGGAGCAAGAACGGCGGGCATATCGAGGTGGGCATCTCGATGCTGCCCAAGCTGCCGCGCGACGCCGGCGACCGCAACCGCACCAGCCCGTTTGCCTTTACGGGCAACAAGTTCGAGTTCCGGGCTGTGGGCTCCAGCCAGTCCATCGCCGGGCCTAATACGGTGCTCAATACGATCGTGGCTGAATCGCTGGACTACATCGCCACTCGCCTGGAGCAGGCGCTAAAGAGCAAGATGGACCTCAACAAGGCCATCCAGGCCATGCTTTCAGAGTTGGCGGCCCAGTTCAAGCCAGTGCTGTTCGACGGCGACAACTACTCGCAGGAATGGCACAGCGAGGCCCAGCGCCGCGGCCTGCCGAACCTGCGGACAAGCGTCGAGGCACTGCCGCTGGTGACAAGCGCCGCCTCAATCGCGCTGTTCACCAAGTACAAGGTCTACACTAAGCGAGAACTGGTCAGCCGGCAGGAGATCCTGCTGGAGAACTACTGCAAGACGATCAACATCGAGGCGCAGACGGCCTCGACAATGGCACACACGATGATCCTGCCGGCGGCATTGCGCTACCAGGCGCAGGTGGCCAGCGCCGTCAACGCAGCCCAGGCTGCGGGCGTCGAGGACGACCAGCAGTCCAGCCTGCTGAGGGAGCTGGTGGATGCAATTTCCACCTTCCGGGCGGCGGCCTTGGCGCTGGATGAGGGAATCGCCCATCAGCCCCACGGCGACCTGCTGAAGCACGCCGCATATGAGCGAGACGTGGTGCTGGCCGGCATGAATGAGCTTCGCAAATGCGGCGACAAGCTGGAGCTCATGGTGGCTGACGATTTCTGGCCGCTGCCAAAGTATCGCGAGATGCTGTTCGTGCGGTAACTTTGCGTGCACTCTTTTCCGGCGGCGACGGCAACTGCATCAGGCATCTGCCGTCGCCGCTGCCGTTTACTTGCACGACAACAATAGCTGTCTTCCTCTTCTATCCGCCACAAAAGCATGGCTGGAGCGCCTAAAAGGAAGCACCGTGCGGAAGGCACGGTCCCCGCCTTCCGGCGGGGGCTTTCTTTCGCCCCCCAGGACTGCTCAGGGGGTGGCACCTGAAGCGAGGCCGTTCATGCTGCGTTCTCATTAGTTCTACTAATTGCTATTAGAAGTATTATTGCATTTTCTAATTGCCATGCAGCGGTACACTTGAAGGCATGCATTACGAGAATGACTTTGTCGCTGGAACCACGTATTACGGCGGCCAGACGCGCGTAAAGCCCGACCAGGACGCCCCAAAGGACTCCTCCGGCTGCGCCATCGTCGGCATCTGCTGCAGCGACGGCCAGCGCATCAATGGGCGCGACATCATCAAGTCCATAGCCCTGATGCATGACCGTGGCAACGGCCTGGGCGGCGGCTTTGCTGCATATGGCCTCTATCCTGAGTACAAGGACCACTACGCCCTTCACGTGATGTACGATGACGTGGCGGCCAGGCAGAGGGCCGAGCAGTACATCGGCCAGACGTTCCAGGTCTTCCACCAGGACCAGATTCCCACCCGTCATGTGCCGGCCATCCGCAACCGTCCGCTCTTCTTCCGCTATTTCGTTCAGCCGCTGCCGGCGGTGCGCGAGCAATACTACGAGATGACCGACGACGACATCGTCGTGATGGCCACCATGCACGTCAACGTGCACCTGGACGGGGCGTTCATCTTCTCCAGCGGCAAGGACTGCGGCGTTTTCAAGGGCGTGGGCTATCCCGAGGACATCGCGGAGTTCTTCAAGCTCGAGGAGTACAAGGCCTACACCTGGACCGCGCACAGCCGTTTCCCGACGAACACTACCGGCTGGTGGGGCGGCGCCCATCCGTTTGGCATCCTGGACTGGACGGTTGTGCACAATGGAGAGATCTCCAGTTACGGCACGAATCGGAGGTACCTGGCGAACTTTGGCTACATCTGCGCCTTGCACACCGACACGGAAGTAATCGCGTACCTCTTCGACCTGCTGATGCGCAAGCATCGCCTGGGCGTCGAGGCGGCATGCACCGCCTTCGCCCCGCCGCTTTGGGAGGTCATCGAGAAGATGCCGCCGCAACAGCGGAAGTTGATGGAGGCGATTCGGCTGACGTACGCGCCGGCCCTTCTGAACGGGCCATTCAGCATCGTGGTTGGTTTTGGCGGCGGGATGATCGCCCTGAATGATCGGATCAAGTTGCGGCCGATGACGGCCGCCCGGCATGGCGCGCGCGTGTACGTGGCCAGCGAGGAATCGGCCATCCGGACGATCTGCCCGCAACCTGACAGCGTATGGCAATTGGCGGCCGGCCAGCCGCTGCTTGTGCGAGTGAATGGAATAGTCAATGAGCATGTCCAAACTAGCGAAACCTTCGAAGCGATGGCTGGTACAGCCTGACTTCCTGATAGAGCGAGATCTCCAGCGGTGCATCGCCTGCGGCGTCTGCTCGCGGCAGTGCGCGAATGAGTCTCACGCCATCGAGGATGACGGCAGCGTTTCGGCCGTGGAGGAACGCTGCGTGGGCTGCCATCGCTGCGCGACGCTGTGCCCAACCGGCGCGATCACGATTCGCCGCGCGACCTCGCAGTTCCGCGAGAACGCCAACTGGCCGGACTACCACTTGCGGAACCTCTACAAGCAGGCCGAGGGCGGAGGCGTGCTGCTGACCGGCATGGGCAACCCGCGCCCGCTCAAGGGCTACTGGGACAACATCGTCCTTAACGCCTCGCAAGTCACCAATCCTTCAATCGATCCGCTGCGTGAGCCGATGGAACTGCGAACGTTCCTGGGCGCAAAGCCGGACATGCTGGAATTGGCCAAGGCCGGCGAGGACTTCGGCATCGGCCCGCAACTGCAGCTCGACATCCCCGTGATGTTCAGCGCGATGAGCTACGGCTCGATAAGCTACAACGCGGCTATGTCGCTGGCGACGGCAGCAGGCCAAATGGGTACCTACGCCAACAGTGGCGAGGGCGGCCTGCACCCGGACTTCTATGCCCACGCCGGCCACATGATCGTGCAGGTGGCCAGCGGGCGCTTCGGCGTCAGCCCGGAGTACCTCAACGCGGCAGCGGCCATCGAGATCAAGATCGGCCAGGGCGCAAAGCCCGGTATCGGCGGGCACCTGCCTGGCGAGAAGGTGGACGAGCAGGTCTCAGCCACGCGAATGATCCCGGTCGGAAGCGATGCGATCAGCCCGGCCCCCCACCACGACATCTATTCTATCGAAGACTTGCGGCAACTCATCTTCGCCATCAAGGAAGCCACCGAGTACCGCAAGCCGGTGTTCGTAAAGATTTCGGCGGTGCATAACGTAGCCGCCATCGCAACCGGCTCGGTGCGGGCGGGCGCCGATGCCGTGGTCATCGACGGCATCCGCGGTGGCACAGGCGCAGCCCCCACCATGATTCGTGACTCGGTGGGCATTCCAATTGAGCTGGCCCTGGCCGCTGTCGATCAGCGCCTACGCGAAGAAGGCATCCGCCGCCGGGCATCAGTAATCGCAGCCGGCTCGTTCCGCTGCTCTGCGGACGTGGTCAAGGCCATCGCCCTGGGCGCCGACGCCGTGTACATCGGCACAGCCAGCCTGGTGGCCATGGGCTGCCACCTTTGCCAGAAGTGTTACACGGGCAAGTGCAACTGGGGCATTGCCACGCAGGACAAGTTGCTCACACGGCGGCTGAACCCCTCGGTGGCTGTACGCCGGCTGAAGAACTTGCTTCGCGGCTGGAGCCACGAGATCAAGGAGATGCTCGGCGGCATGGGCATCAATGCAATTGAATCACTTCGCGGCAATCGCGACCACCTGCGTGGCGTTGGCCTGAGCAGCGAAGAGTTGCGCGTGCTGGGCATCAAGCCTGCGGGCGAGTGAGGCATCAACATGAAACGCATTTATGCGGATGAGAAATTCTGTATCGGCTGCCGCCTGTGCGAGGTGCACTGCTTTGTGTCGCACAGCCGCAGCAAGAACATCATCAAGGCCCATCGCGAAGAGAAGGACCAGGTGCAGCCTCGCGTGCTGGTGGAGCAATCTGGCGTGACGAGTTTCGCCCTCCAGTGCCGTCACTGCGAAGACGCCCAGTGCCTCGAGGCCTGCATGACCGGGGCTATGCACCGCGACAGCGTAACCGGCGCGGTTATCTGTGACGAGGACAAATGCGTCGGCTGCTGGATGTGCGTGATGGTCTGCCCGCTGGGCGCGGTTTCGCCGAGCAAGCTCGGCGAGAAGAAGGCGGCCAGCAAGTGCGACCTGTGCGGCATGGAATGGGCCGATCAGCCGCCCTGCGTGGCCAACTGCCCCAACGAAGCCTTGAAGTACGAGGAACGAAAGTAAGCCTTGGTGCCGTGGCTGGGTGCCGTGGTTTGCGAAGCGAAGCGGAGCAACCACGCCGCCAGGAATACGTCTTGGCACGATGATGGACTAGTAACGAGAACCGCAAGATATGAGCAATCAAAAGATAATCTCCTCGAAATACCTCGTCATCGGCAACGGAGCCGCCGCCATCAATGCGGTCGAGGCCATCCGTAGCATCGACAAGACCGGCCCGCTCATCCTGGTATCGCGAGAGCCGCAGCACACCTACAGCCGGCCGCTCATCAGCTATCGCCTGGCCGGCAAGGTGGACGACGCCCGCATGGACTATCGCAAGCGGGACTTCTACCAGGCCAGCAACGTGCAGGTGATGCTGGGCGTCGAGGTCACGCGGCTGGACACGCAGCAGAAGCTTGCGTTCTTCAACGACGCCACCGCGGCGCATTACGAAAAACTGCTTATTGCCACCGGCGGCAGCCCAATCAAGCCGCCCATCGCCGGCCTGGACGCTGGTGGCGTGTTCACCTTTACGACCTGGGACGACGAAATCGCCATCGATCAGTATCTTCAGACACACGGAGCTCCTCGCGGTGCGGTGGTGCTGGGCGGCGGGCTCATCGGCCTTAAGAGCGTCGAAGCCATGGTGCACCGGAAGATCCCTGTTACGGTCGTCGAACTGGCCGACCGCATGCTGGCTGCGACGTTCGACCGGCAGGCCTCGGCGATGGCTGAGCAATCGCTGGAACGCCAGGGCGTGGCCATCCGCACGAACAATACCGTCAAGCAGGTCATCAGCGAACACGAGGCGATTCGCGCCGTGATCCTCAATGACGGCGAGAAGGTTGATTGCGATCTGCTGATACTGGCCATCGGCGTCCGGCCGGATATTTCGGTTGCTCGCGGAACAGACATCAGGACCGACCGGGGCATCGTTGTGGATTCGCGCATGGCCACCAGTGTTGCGGGCATCTACGCCGCGGGTGACGTTGCCCAGGCGACTGATGCCCTGACCGGCCAGAGCCGGCCGATCCCGATCCTGCCGATGGCTGCCCGGGGAGGAAGGATCGCGGGCACGAACATGGCTGGCGGAAACGCAAGCTACGAAGGCGGCATCGCGATGAATGCGGTGGACGTGGTTGGCCTGCCGACGATCTCGGTCGGCCAGACGGTCGAACAGGAAGGCGATGAGGTCCTGCGGCGGATGGATGTCGAAGGCTGCACGTACCGGAAGATCGTGCTGCGAAGAGGCCGGGTGATCGGAGCGATCTTCATCGGGCAGATCGAGCGGGCCGGCATATTTACCGGGCTGATCCGAAGCAAGCTGGACGTGTCGGGTTTCAAGGACCTGCTGCTGAGCGACGAGTTCGGCCTGCTGTCGCTGCCGTCGGACTATCGCGCACACATGGTCAGCGGCGCGGGTATCGAAGTCTAACGTAATGGGCAGTGTCAGAAGGTCTTCCACGAATTACACGAATTGCACGAAGGAAAAGACAACGACAACGACTAAGACCGCTGAAACGCAGAGACACAAAGAAGACTCTGCCAGCCTTCATTCGTGCGTTTCGTGTAACTCGTGGACAAGCATTTGAATTAGAAACAGGGCCACATGCAAACGATGCAGATAGACAGCCAGGACGTTCATTATCGCCATCTCAATGCGCAGATTCGTTCAGCCATTGCCGATGGCGCCGAGAAGGTTGTGGTCAGGAACGTTTGCGGGCAGCGATACATTGGCGACGGCATCCGCCGGAAGGCAACGATTGAGGTCTTCGGTACGCCTGGCAACGACCTGGCGATGTTCATGAACGGCCCGACGATTCTCGTCCATGGCAACGGCCAGGACGGCGTGGGCAACACCATGACCAGCGGCGAGATTGTTGTTGACGGTTGCGCCGGCGATCTGCTGGCGCACAGCCTGCGCGGCGGGCAGATCTTCGTGCGAGGCAGTGCCGGCTATCGTGTGGCCATTCACATGAAACAATATGTCGAGCCGGTGCCCACGGTGGTCATCGGCGGCACGGTTGGCGACTATGCGGGCGAATACATGGCCGGCGGCGTGCTGGTGATCCTGGGCCTGGATCGGCCAGCCGGCAAGCCGCTGACCGGACGATACCTTGGCACGGGAATGCACGGCGGAATGATGTACCTGCGCGGTGATGTCCGCGACGACCAGATGGGCAAGGAAATCAGCCGCGTGCCGATGGAGAATGCCGATCATGAGCGCCTCAAAGCGCTCATCGAGCGATTCAGCGAGCACTTCGGCCTCGATGCCGGCGGTATACTCCGCGAGCCATTCACTAAGCTGATGGCCACCAGCACAAGACCCTATGGTCGCCTGTATGTGTACTGAGGCACTTGCAGTGCATGCGAGCCCGTACAGCATGGCGTGCACACTACGACCGCCACGCAACACCCAACAGATGCTCGACAGATCGCCTTCCATGAAGGCCGCACCTTGCGGTTGATGTGATATACTTGCGCGTGCATTCGGAGCCTGGTCTCGCTGACTCGCAGAAGACGCTTGAAATTCAAGTGAGAGAGGCTATTTTCAGAGCTTCAGGGCCCTTAGCTCAGTGGTTAGAGCAGGGGACTCATAATCCCTTGGTCCAAGGTTCGAATCCTTGAGGGCCCACTTGTGCTCCTCGGAGCGAAACGTATCACCCGCACGATGGCCCGCCGACCCCCCGGCGGGCCGTCGCACTTTCGGCCAATATCCAAAGGGCTTTGCGGAGTTCCGCCGCGTCGCTGAGGCTGCACGCTTGGACGCGCCCCACCCCCAAACGCCCCGTTTCGGCCCGGAATCTCTCTCTTTCGACCCGAAATCTCTGTTTCGCTTGGTCAACCTCCCAGCGCGTCCAAGGCTCCGCAAGTTCTTGATGCGAAGGCACCTGCCGCAAACGCCGCAATTCGGGCCAAATCGTGTTCGAAATGACTTGGCAGCTCATGCAAACGCAACGGCAAACCGCTCGACCAAGGCAGTTCCTCCACCCGCCACGCGTCGGCAGGGCCACGTCCGTTGCCCTGCATGTTGCCCATCGGTAACGGCGTTGCCCCACATTCCTGAAATCACAGAAGATTCTCTTGGTAGCGCATAAGTCCCTGTAGATTCGCCTCTCGCTCACTCCTCGCCCGCGTTCGGGACCACTCATCTCTGGCCCAGGCGGTCGACGCGCCGGCTTCAATGGGGCCGTCCCTTTTCAGGGACGGAAATTAATCATATCGACATCCGCCTGGGTCGGGCCATGCTGGCTTCAATGGGGCCGTCCCTTTTCAGGGACGGAAATACGCCTGCCACTCGGCCAGCTGCCTGGCGGTGAGCCCAGGCTTCAATGGGGCCGTCCCTTTTCAGGGACGGAAATGCCGTGATGCATGCGTAGACCCAGTCGACCTGACTGCTTCAATGGGGCCGTCCCTTTTCAGGGACGGAAATCGGCAGCGCCGCCGGCGCTCCAGTAGATTCGCGCCCAGCTTCAATGGGGCCGTCCCTTTTCAGGGACGGAAATGGCGTGAATAATCAGGGCAAACTCGCCCAGTAGCTTCAATGGGGCCGTCCCTTTTCAGGGACGGAAATGACGTACCGGCCGGAACTGGCCGGGGCCGTCGAGGAGTAGCTTCAATGGGGCCGTCCCTTTTCAGGGACGGAAATCGCACGAGGTCGTCATCCACGCCGGATAGCAGGCTGGGGCTTCAATGGGGCCGTCCCTTTTCAGGGACGGAAATCACGAATAGCACACGTCGCTTGTGGTGTTCTGGTCTTGCTTCAATGGGGCCGTCCCTTTTCAGGGACGGAAATGGGCAACTCGAAGCGCATCACTTAATCCCACGAAGGCTTCAATGGGGCCGTCCCTTTTCAGGGACGGAAATTCCAAGGCTCGATACCGGCCAGCTTGCAGAGCCGCTTGCTTCAATGGGGCCGTCCCTTTTCAGGGACGGAAATCAATCGGAGGCCAAGAGCCGCTACATGGAACTGGCCCGGCTTCAATGGGGCCGTCCCTTTTCAGGGACGGAAATGACGCTAGCTCTGCATACTGGAAGAAGCGCGCCGAGCTTCAATGGGGCCGTCCCTTTTCAGGGACGGAAATAAGGGCAAGCCCGATCCGGCTGAAATCCTCGCCTGGCTTCAATGGGGCCGTCCCTTTTCAGGGACGGAAATGCCGACTCGCGGGTTGTTGAGGCGGTTCCACATGACGCTTCAATGGGGCCGTCCCTTTTCAGGGACGGAAATCTTGCCAAGCCGGTTGCGATGTAGTGTCTGAGAATAGAGTCGAGGCAAGTGAGTGGGAGC
>CAYQJH010000019.1:22332-34495 GCA_964417755.1 uncultured Planctomycetaceae bacterium | reverse complement strand
GCCGCCGTCGACCGCGTCGTCGAAGTCTGCCGGCCGCTGCGCTCGGCTATGTTTGCAAACTTGCCGCCGCGAAGCTCCTCGATGATCTCACCGACATTTCGCGCCGTGGATTCCACCGGCTGGGTGCAGGGCCAGCAGCCAAGGCTGCGATAGCGAATGCCCTTGCCCTGGTCGAAGTACAGGCTGACGACCGGTATGTCCTCGCGCTGGATATATTCCCAGACATTCAGCTCCGTCCAGTCCAGCAGCGGGTGAATCCGCACGTGCGTGCCGGGTGCGAAATCCGTCTTGAACTGGTTCCACAGCTCCGGCGGCTGATCGCCCACATCCCACTCGTTGTGCTGGTCACGCGGCGAGAAGTACCGCTCCTTGGACCGGCTGCCTTCCTCGTCGGCCCGCGCGCCGACTATCACGCCGGTAAATGGCTCGCCGCCGGTGGTCTTGACGTACTGCCCGGTGGCGTGATCCAGTACCCATCGCGGCCATTGGCCGCTGAGGGTCTTCTTCAGGGCCTCCGTCTTCAAGGCTGCGCAGCACTGCGTGCGGGTCGCCTGGCCGTCGGGGAACGTCTGCCTGGCCGCCAGCGCGTCATCGTTGCGGCCGAAGATCATATTGAGCTTCCACTGCCTGGCCAGGCGGTCGCGATACTCGATCATCTCGGCGATCTTGTACGTCGTGTCCACGTGCATCAGCGGAAACGGCACATGGCCGAGGAAGGCCTTGCGGGCCAGGTGAAGCAGCACAGTGCTGTCCTTGCCGATGGACCACAGCATGACCAACTGCTTGAACTCGCGGTAGGCCTCGCGAAGGATGTAGACGCTCTGCGATTCAAGTTCTTCGAGGCGCTCCATCGATTTCCTCGCTAAATGCCCTTGCCTTGATAGAGGGCGTAAAGCCCCAGGGCGATAATCGCCAAGGCCATGACCTTCTTGACGAACTTCGTCGGCAGGCGGCGCAGCGTGATAGCCGACACCGGCGTGCTCAGCAGCGCGCCCACGCACATCGGCAGCAGCAGGTATGCCGGGATCACCTTGCCGTGCAGGTAATAGGTGCCAACCGCAGCCACGCAGACGATAGCCTCAGCCACCGCCGTGGTGACCACCGCCGCCCGCACCGGCAGGCCCACAAGCACCTGTCCGCCAGCCACCAGCGGCCCGTATCCGCCGCCGCTGAAGGCCTTGTTGAAGCCGGCGATGGCTGCCAGCACGCCGACATTGCGCATGCGCAGACGTATCTGAAAACCGCCAGCCAGCAGCATAAAGATGCCGATGAGGACGACCATGATCGTGATGCCCGTGCGCAGATAGGCCGTCGGCAGTCGAAGAGTCACTATCTCGCCGATCACGGCTACGGCAAAACCGATTCCGCCCATGATCAGCCCGGTGTTGCGCGTCGTGCTGTCCTTCCACAGATCCGCGTTGCCAACCTTGTGATGGAAGAACGCAGCCGCGATGTTGGCCAGCAGTTGACTAAGCAGGGCAGCCTCCTTGACGCCCGGCGGCAACTTCAGGATCAACAGCACCGGCACGAGCGTGGTTCCGTAGCCCATGCCGATTGTGGCGTCCATGAACTCGCAGCCAAGGGCCAGCAGCAGCACCCACAGCGAGCAATAGGCAACATTGGTCGTCACGTTGGAGTAGGTAGACAAATAACCATGCTGGCCGTCCAGGATCGCCAGAACCACAGCCACCGCCAATATCCCCAGCCAGATCAGCACGTGGACTGTCTTCAGCCGAGATGCTCTGCCTGCACTACTTTCCAGGACAGCAGCGGCATCGGCCGGCAGACTAACAGCTACCGCGCCGGCTGTAGTCGAGCCCTCGCGCAGGGCATCAGATTGTGAATGTTCCAGGGGCATCGTCCTTCCTTTCTTTAGTGCGTCGATCTTCTTGTAAGCCGCCCATCGACAACGTGCAGGCCGCACTCCTTGTGCTCGGGACTCTCCCACCACCACCGCCCGGCACGAATATCCTCGCCGGGGGAGATGGCCCGCGTGCAAGGCGCACAGCCTATGCTTGAATAGCCCTGATCATGCAGGGCGTTGTATGGCACGTTGTTGGCGCGGATGTAATCCCAAACCTGCTGTGTCGTCCAGTCAGCCAGCGGGTTGATCTTGGCCAGGCCGTTGCCGGCGTCCCATTGGACCTTCTGCAACTGGTTGCGCGTGACGGACTGCTCGCGCCGCAGGCCGCAAAGCCAGGCATCCAGTCCGATCAGCCTGCGCCTCAGGACGTCGACCTTTCGAACGCGGCAGCAAAGTTTACGGCTTTCGACGCTGCGATGGAAGAGATTGGGCCCGTGCAGGGCGACCATCTCCTCGACCTCCTGCCGCTGCGGAAGCAGCACCTCCAGCCTCAGGCCATATCGCTCACGAGTCTGCTCGATGAGCGAGTATGTTTCCTGCGGCAGCCGGCCGGTATCTATGGTGAAGATCGCTATGCCTGGCGCGTGCTTGCTCAGCAGGTCCGTCAACGCCTGGTCTTCCAGTCCCATGCTGCTGGCAAAGGCGATCTTCCGGCCAAACGTTTCCTGTGCCAGCTTCAGGAGATCCGCAACCTCAAGCGAGCCGGCAACTTCAGCCAGCCGCCGCCATCGAGTATCATTGGCCGTAGAATCAGTGGACATAGCCTTTTCCTTTGATGTCAAGGACATGATACGCTATGTCTATCGGGTTTGTCAACTATTGATTGTCAAATCTTGATAGAGCTTATAGCGAATTGCAGCACCACCCTCAGTATCCGGCCAAGAACCTCCAGAAAGGTATTCAACATTGCCGGCAACAGGTACCGCCTTATAACGGCGATTCATTACAACCGGCACCTGGTCTTCACCCTTATGGTCCTCACGCACGCGGAGTATGACAGACAGAAGTGGAAGGCAGCACTATGAGAATGACGACAAAGAATGGCTTTCAGAAACTGCCGAAGATCTATGGCGCTCTTGTGTCTATGCTGCCTCCGCGGCCGATTCACGACGATGTTGCCTTGCCAACGTTACGGAAATGGTTGATCGGCTGGCTGGCTTCGACTTAAGCGCCGATCAGGAAGACTACCTTGAAGCCCTCTCGACATTCATAGAAGCTTATGAGGCCGGCCGATTTCCCATTGATGATTCGCGGATCACTCCGCTAGAGGCGCTTAAAGCTCTGCTGCGCGAGCATGGCATGACCGCCTCGGACTTGGGGCGGCTGCTGGGCAACCGAACCCTGGGCCCGGCCATCCTCACAGGCCGGCGAGCGATCAGCAAGGCCAATATCAAGAAGCTGTCCGAACACTTCAAGGTAGAGCCAGGACTGTTCCTGTAACTGGCGTGGAGCGGGTCGGTCGACGAGAGGAACATGATTCGAAAAGAAGAAGACGCCCGCTGACAATCGCTGCCGACGGGCGTCTTGAAACTGGGGAACTAGGATTTGAACCTAGACTAACTGATCCAGAGTCAGTTGTGCTACCGTTACACTATTCCCCAGTGTTACGTCTTATCACCGGCGATCTTGCCGGCGCACAACCGACACAGACAGTCTAGCTTTGGCGGTGTATATGTCAAGTGTTAAGGAAAGCCCATGAGGCCTTGCAGGAGCCTCAGATGGGTGCCGTGGGTTGCGAAGTCCCAAGGGGACGAAGCAACCACGCCCGCCATCGCTTGTAATACTGACCCGCGTGGTGGCTGCGCTGCGCCCCGCAAACCACGGCACCCGCCACGTGCATGCAACTGAAGCATCGCCGATTTCGATTATTGATGATGCATTGATCTTGAAGACGAGTTTATAATTCTGACATGATGGTTGGAGGTGTCAGGCGGCCTGGTGGCGCTCCTGGTCTTCAAAACCAGTGCGGGGCTTAAAAAGGTCCCGGGTGGGTTCGATTCCCATCCACCTCCGATGCGGCGCGGCATATGAGTCCGTTTATAATGGCCCAGGTCTGATTTGTAAGTCTGGGTGCCAGGGCCAAATGTTCCGTGAGATGAAGCAACCACGCTTGTTGACCAAACGTGGTTACTTGGCTTCGCTCCGTAAAACACGGCACCCTATGAAGTGCTCCTGAGGATGTTGGCTTTGGCCCGCCCCGAGCAAACAACAACGACGCCTGGGGTGGCACCAAGTTTGTAGCCCAGATGCCTGCATGGACAAAGAGGCTCGCTTATGCGGTTCAAATTCGGCAAAGTTCCCCAGCCGCCAATCGATCCGCTGCGCCGCGGCAGTGAATCGCATGGCCCGCTCCTGGGCATTTTGGTAGCCGTCTTCGCCGCGGCAATCATAGTGGCGGCTGTGTTTGCCAGCCATGTTATCTCGATGCGCGGCGAGAACTACCGCGTCAGTCACCCCGACCTCGTCGCAGCCGTGACCAACGCCGCAAACCAGGTTGCCCGGCCCTCCGCTGGCGGCAATGCGACAACGGCGCCCGCATCCCAGCCGCAAACCGGCGGCCAGGGCGACTGCCCTACCTGAGTAAAGTGAGAGATGGTCCATGCGTGACATGGCCAAACCAACTCCGGATGACCCTCTGCCGCCTGAGCCGCAATCGCTACGCCGGCGGCGCAAAGGCAGGATCGTTCGCATGCGCCCGGCGGTGCAAGCGATCTTCCTGCTGATTTGGGCTGCCCCGCTTGCATGGATAAACGAGCATTGGGGCCGCGTCGGCCGGTCGATTCCTACGTGCGTGTTCCACTGTTACTACGCCGGCGGAGGCCTGTGCCCTGCGGCATCATTCTCGTGCCCCATCGGCATCATGGGGCAGATGGCAGCCCTGGGCGTCGTGCCGTGGATGGCCATCGGCGTTATCGTGCTGGTTGGCGCGCTGGTCGGCTCGCTCACGTGCGGCTGGGCGTGCCCGTTCGGCTTTGTCCAGGACTTGCTGGCCCGCCTGCCGCTGCCGAAGCTGCGAATCCCGAATTTCCTGGGCTATGGGCGATATATCGTGCTGGCGATGCTGGTGCTGGCCTTGCCATATTACATGGGCCTGGCGGGCAGCCCGTACGAGCAGCAGACGATGACCACCATCTGCAACTGGTGCCCTGCCGGCGCGATCGAGGCCGGCGTGCCATCAACCATTCACGGCCTGGCGTATGACAAGCCCGCCGAAGTCGTCAGCCTGAAAAAGGCCGTCATCATTGTCGCATTTATTGTCGCGGCGATGGTGATGTTCCGCCCGTGGTGTACGATC
Organism: uncultured Planctomycetaceae bacterium; assembly: GCA_964417755.1. Lineage (GTDB taxonomy): Bacteria > Planctomycetota > Phycisphaerae > SM23-33 > SM23-33 > CAYQJH01. The sequence continues at coordinate 29,336 of CAYQJH010000019.1, read as the reverse complement.
CTCTGTCCGCTTGGGGGAATGCTCTCGCTGTTCAACCGGTTCAGCGTGTTCCACCTGCGATTCAAGCGCCAAGCCTGCACACAATGCAACACGTGCCGCTCGCGATGCGCATACGGAGTGGAAGTCGAGCGAAAGGTTAATACGACGCGATGCATTCGCTGCCTGGAATGCACCACCTGCGGGGCCATCGAAGCAGCCTTGGGCAAGGAAAAAAACTTCACCACCACGACATGACGATACGAATCATTTCTGACGCGGGGGCGTCTTGGTTCGCCCATCCATCCGATGCCCTAGCGCCAAGGCAAGAGCGGTAAACAACATCAGCAGCAACAGCCCTAGCCAGTCAATGTCGCAAAATCGGGCGACAACGCCAACAATGGCAATGCCCAGCAGGAATGAAGCCAACGCCGTCAGGCAGCCCGCACCCGTGTGGAAGAGGATGTACTGGCGTTCCATTATGTCGTGGATCATAACCAGCAAACCGGCAGTATCAATACGGCACGACGCGCCAGCCGATCTTTCGGATGAGATCCTTTCTTCCGTTCTCTGGCTGGTTGCAGATAGAATGGGAGTCGGAATCGCGGGCAAGCGACGCCAGCCCGCAATCAATCTCAAGAAGGGACAGTTCGCGATGAATGGCGCATCTAAGCCTCGCGGGTGGATATTCTGTCTGGTATTGGCCGGCCTGTGCCTGGCGTTCGCGCCGGCGATGGGCCAGGCGACTAGCCCTGCTGCACAGCCAACATCTGACGGCGCGCCGGCCACGATACCTGCCAAACGCACCACCAAGCCCGCAACAATGGCGTCGTGGACGCGAACAGTATTTCGCGCGGCATCCACCCAGAGTTCTCGACCGGCCAGCAGATCGGCGACGGCTGCGTCCACGTCCGCCTTTGAGCCGATGGCCAGCACGTTGGATGGCTGCGCCAAGCAGTACAATCGCGGCAGTTACAGCTCAGCCGCCGCCGGCTATCGGAAATTGCTCGACAAGCACGGCCTGGTCGCTGCCCTGGGCCTGGCTGATGCCCTGGCGATGGAAGGCAAGTATAACCAGGCCTTGGAAGCACTCAGCAAGTTCGAAGCACCGGGCCAGGCAGACGCGAAGTGGCAACTTGCGATGGCTCGCCTGCTGGAGACGCTGGGCAAGTATGAAGGCTCGCTTGGGCATTCAGCCAGGGCATGCGAGCTGCGGCCGGGCTGGGCGCCGGCGATCTACTCCCGGGGCATCGTGCTTGAGACCCTCGGCCGCAAACAGCAGGCCGTCGAGCTTTATCGCGGCGTGGAAAGAATCGTCGCCGACGAGAAGTACCGCAGCGAGGCTGACAGCCTGGTGGCCGTCGGGCAGATCATGGATCGCCTTGCTATCCTCACCGGGCGCCGGGCGAGCGATCAGGCCCAGAACATCCTTCAGAACTACCTCCAGGATGCGTACCTGAAGGTGGACAAGTCGTACTGGCCGGCGAATGTAGCTGCGGCACAATTCCTTCTGGCCAATCATCGGCCCAAGCAGGCCCTGACAGAGCTCGGCCTGGCGGAGAAGATCAATCGCCGCATTCCAGACGTGCTGGTAGGTAAAGCTATCGCATCGCTGGAGGAGTGGGATTTCGAGAAGTGCCTCAAGCAGGTCGATTCAGCCCTTGCGATCAATCCGCATCACGCCGAGGCCCTGCTGGTCAAGGCCGTCTGCATGATGCAATGGCGCAAGACCGATGAGGTCCGCAGCGCCCTCGATGCCGTGCTCAAGATCAATCCCAATCGCATGGAGGCCCTGAGCATGATGGCCGCCCTGCACATTCGCCACGGCAGCACGGACGCAGCCCAACCATTCATCGACCGCGCGGCAGCCATCGACGCCAAGGCCGCCATTATGCCGTCAACCATCGGCGAGTTTCTGTCATCCCAGCGGCAGTTCGCTCAGGCTGAAAAGTACTACCTTCAAGCCATCGAACTGGCGCCGGAGCTGGCTGGGCCGCGAACGGGCCTTGGCCTGCTGTACATGCAGACCGGCCAGGAGCAGCAGGCACGCGACGTCCTGAAGAAGGCGCACGAGATCGACGACTTCCGCGAGGACGTGGTGAACTATCTCAGCCTGCTGGACAAGCTTCTGGACGAAAGCGTTTTTCTTGTCAAGGAGAGCGAGCACTTCATCGTCAAGGTCGATGCGAAGGCGGATCGCGTCCTGCTCGATCAGGTCAGCCAGTACATGGAGGACATCTATGGCGAGATCTGCGGCGACCATTCGTACCAGCTTGCCGGCAAGACCATCGTCGAGATCTTCCCGACGCACAGCCAGTTCTCCGTGCGGATCAGCGGGCGCGGCTGGGTGGGCACGATCGGGGCCTGCACGGGCAATGTCATTGCGCTGGCTGCCCCGAACAAGGATCGCTCCAGCGGAACGCACAACTGGGCCATGGTGCTGCGGCATGAATACACGCACGCCGTAACGCTGGCGGCCACCAACAATCGCATCCCGCACTGGCTGACGGAGGCCTTCGCGGTCCACCAGCAGCCGGATCGCCGGGCCTGGCAGTATGTTCGCATGCTGGTCGATGCGACTCGCCGAGGCGAACTGTTCTCGGTGAAGGATATCGACTGGGGATTCATTCGGCCGAAGCGGCCTGGGGATCGCGGCCTGGCTTACGCGCAGTCGGAATGGATGCTGGATTTCATCATTCAGACCAGGCACTACAATCCGACGATTGCCAACCTGATCAAGGCCTTTGCCGATGGGCAAACGCAGGCGCAGGCCTTCGAGCAGGTGCTGGCGACGACGCAAGAGCAATTCGACAAGGACTTCCAGGCCTGGGCCAAGACGCAGGTCAAGCAGTGGGGCTTTGACCCGGCCCCGCCCGCAGACCTCAGCAAGGCCGGCAAGGAGGTGCTGGATAGGCCCGATGACTCGGCCGTTCAGGGGCGCTATGCGGCTGCCTTGTTCAACAATCGAGAATATCCCAAGGCACGCGAAGCTGCCAAGCGGGCACTGGAACTGGACCAAACCAACGCCAAGGCCCTGGCTGTGCTGGCGTATGCCTGCTTCATGCTGAAGGACTACGACGAGGCCATCCGCCAGGCCAAGGCCCTGGAGGAACTCGACCACGCGTCGATTCACTCGCCGAAGATTCTGGCCCAGTGTTACCTGGAGAAGCGAAGCTGGAGCGAGGCGATTGCCGCGCTGGAACTTTTCCAGCAGCGCCAGCCGTTAGATCAATTCAGCTATGAGAACCTCGCGCGGATTTACACCGAACTGGGCCAGGGCGCCAAGGCCTTGCCCAACCTGCTGGAACTGCATCGCCGGACGATGGACGACCCGCAGTATGCGCGGCGAATCGCCGACATTTACCGCTCGACCGGCCAGGAGCAACTTGCCCTGGACTTCTACAAGCAGGCGGTTCAGATCAATCCGTACGAGTTGTCCACCTATGAGGCGATGGCGGCGATTTACCTGAAGCTGAAGGATTACCCCCAAGCGCTGGCGACGGCCAGGAACCTGCCGATTCTGGAGCCCAAGAGCGCGCTGGCCTGGAACAAGGCAGCCATGGTGGAGTTCTTCGCCGGCAGAAACCTGCACGACATGGCCATCCTTGCCCAGGCCCGGCAGTCCGCGGAAAGGGCGCAGGAACTAGAACCCGACGGCCAGGCAAAACAGATTCTGGAACGGATTGACGATGCGATGCGGGAGGCTGGACAGTGATATCGGCGACAAGCATGGCGGCAAACAACGGCCGCCATGCCACCCAGCATGAAAAGGCCATGCTACCCAAAGCCATGCCAGCAGCCAGACGGTTGTAGCCGCCGGCTGGTCGGGCTAGAATCTCGCGTATGACCATCAAGGAATTTCAGAAGTTCATTTACGAGCGCTACTACCCGACTGATTCCGCGCGCGGGACGGCTGGGACGTTTATGTGGTTCGTCGAGGAGGTCGGCGAGTTGGCATCGGCGCTGGCTGGCAAGAGCGACAAGCAAAACCTGGAAGAGGAATTCGCCGACGTGCTGGCCTGGCTGTGCACGCTGGCTAACATCAACGGCATCGACCTCGAAAAGGCGATAGAGAAGTACACGGTGCGAGGCGTCGATGGCGTGAAGGACTAGAAGATAAACCCGAATGACGAACCCTGCTCTGCGAAGCCCGCTACGCAGGGCGGAGCAGAGCCAATGACGAAAAGGCAATGACGAAACCATAATGAGGAACCATTGCCTGTACAAAGCCACTTCGTCATTTGAGCATTCGTGTTTGATTCGTCATTCGCGCTTCGTCATTCGTCATTGAGCGGCCGGACAAGATGCTATGAAGTATATATTGGATATCCTGTACGCAGCAGGCCTGCTGGTTAGCAGCCCCGTTTGGCTTTACCGCATGGTCCGCCATGGGCGCTACCGAGACGACATCGGCCAGCGGCTGGGCGCTGTGCCTGTCCGCTATGGCCTGCAGCCGATCATCTGGATCCACGGCGTGAGCCTCGGCGAGGTCAATGCCGCGCGCAGCCTTGTGCAGGAGATCCACAGCCAACTGCCCGACTACCGCGTGGTAGTCTCCACGACAACTGAGACCGGCATGACCGCTGCCAGGCGCCTCTTTGCGCCGGATCACCTGGTGTTCCACTGGCCGCTGGATTTTTCCTTCAGCGTCGCGCGGGCGCTGAATCGCATGAGGCCAAGCCTGGTGGTGCTGATGGAAGGCGAGGTCTGGCCGAACTTCATGTCCGCCTGCAACGCCCGCGAGATTCCCGTGGTCGTGGTCAACGCCCGCATGAGCCAGGACAAGGGCTATCCTCGGTACAAGAAGCTTGGGCCCCTGGCCGGCCGGCTGTTCAACCGCCTGACGGCCATCGGCACCCAGGATGACGCGTACGCGCAGCGATTCATCTCGCTAGGCGTCAGGCCGGAGAAGGTGCAAGTTACCGGCATGCTGAAGTTCGATTCAGCCAATGTCTCCTCCAGCGTGCCCGGGCAGCAGGCCCTGGCGGAGGCCATCGGCCTGGCAGACGACGAGCAATTGATAGTTGCCGGCGGCACCGGCGATGGCGAAGAGGCCATGCTGCTGGATATCTACACGCGGATCAAGCCTGCTCACCCGAAGCTTCGCCTGGCCATCGTGCCGCGAAAACCGGAACGATTCGATGAGGTTGCCCAGTTGATTGGCGCTCGCAGCCTGGGCCTGGTGCGCCGCTCAGAAAGCCCCGATGGCCAGGCCTGCATGGCCGGGCCGAATGCCGTGATCCTGGGCGACACGATGGGCGAGCTTCGCAAGTTTTACAGCCTGGCGTTCTGCGTGTTCGTGGGGCGGTCTCTGGTGCCGATGGGCGGCTCGGACATGATCGAGTCGGCTGCCCTGGGCAAGGCGACCATGTTCGGCCCGCACACGTTCAACTTTCCGCAGGCCGACGCCCTGACCGAGCACGGCTGTGTTCGCGTTGCCGATGCCGCCGCCCTCGAAGCTCAGATCCGCAAGTACCTCACCGATCCTGCCGCAGCCAGGCGAGACGGCGATTCCGCGCAGCAGTACGTTCGCAGCCAGCAGGGCTCGACACGGCGCAACGTAGAGATGATCTGCGGCGTGCTGAATCGTGTGCCGGCTGTCGCCGCGGGCGCGATCGCCACGGACGCAATTGCATAGCCATAGGGTTGGAACATAGTTGTTGGTGCCACCGCGCAAGCGTCGCAAGCCCCCTGTAAGCGGGCAGCTTGGGGGTGTTCGCCATATCATGGTAAGCACCCCCAATCAACGACAACAACGCTTGGGGGTGGCACCAAGTTTTGTGATCCGTCGGTTAGGTTGCCAAGTTGCCGCGGATTGCAATTGGGAGCGGCCAAGCCGATAATCAAATCATGCCCAGCACAAAGATCAGACAGCAGATTGTGGCCAAGGCCGGCCGGATCGTCATCAAGGTTGGCACCAATGCCATTACCGATTCCGCCGGCCGGCTGGACCATGCGATGGTCAGCGGCTTTGCCGCCCAGATTGCGCAGTTGATGGACTCTGGGGCCTCGATTGCGCTGGTGGCCAGCGGCGCGGTCGGGGCGGGCATGGCTGAGCTCGACCTGCCCGCTCGCCCGAAGGAACTGCCGCTGCTCCAGGCGACAGCCGCCGTCGGGCAGGGCGAGCTGATGCGGACGTTTCACGATGTCTTCGCCCGCCTGGGCGTCAAGGTCGCGCAGGTGCTGCTGACGCGCGACGATTTCGAGCATCGCAGCCGATACCTCAGCATCCGCAATACCTTGACAGCCCTGGAGGCGCTGGGCGCCCTGCCGATCATCAACGAAAATGACGCCGTGGGCGGCCGGGCGGTATGCTTCGGTGACAATGACCTGATCGCGGCGCTGCTGTCAAACATGCTGCGGGCGGACATGCTTGTGCTGCTGAGCAATGTCGACGGCGTGCTGAAGGACGGCAAGGTCGTCGAGATGATCGAGCAGGTGGACAAGGCCGCTCTTTCGCTGGCAGGCAGCCATCGCAGCAAGCTTGGCTCGGGCGGCATGAGCAGCAAGATGACAGCCGCCGGCATGGTCGCCGGCGCGGGCGAGGTGGCTGTTATCGCCAATGCTCGAATGCCCGGCGTGCTGGTTCGCCTGCTTGCGGGCGAGAACATCGGGACGATCTTCGTGCCGGCCAAGCGGCGGATGTCCAGCCGGCGAAGGTGGATCGGGCAGGCCTCGCGCCCGGTGGGCAAGATTCTGATCGACGACGGAGCGGTCCGGGCGCTGACGCAACTCGGCAAGAGCCTGCTGCCCTCGGGCGTCAGGGCTGTCAGCGGGAATTTCAGGCGCGGCTCGACGGTCTCGATAATCGATTCCGGCGGGATGCAGATCGCCCGCGGGCTTGCGAATTATTCATCTGAAGAGATCGACAAGATCAAAGGCCTCAAGAGCACGCAGATCGCCAAGGTTCTGGGCGAGAAGACGGCCGACGAAGTGGTGCATCGCAACAACATGAGCATGGGGTAGAGGGAAGTCCGAATGACGAAACAATGCTCAAATGCCTAAATGACGAATGATCTGATTCGTTC
>CAYQJH010000019.1:0-22232 GCA_964417755.1 uncultured Planctomycetaceae bacterium | reverse complement strand
TCCGAATGACGAAACAATGCTCAAATGCCTAAATGACGAATGATCTGATTCGTTCGTCATTCAGATGTTTCGTCATTGATTCGTCATTTTGGTTTCGTCATTCTGGTTTCACCGAAGCCCCATCGGTATCATCGTCGCCGAGGATGCGATGGTTCTTTGATCGCTAAGTTTGTAGATGGCGCGGATAGCGATCTTGTCCGACTGAGGCACGTGCTGGCCCCACTGAAGCGGAACGACGTAGACCCAGCCATACAACGTCTTCCGCAAATATCGATTGATCTGCCCGGATTCGAACTTCCATGTGTGAAAAGGCGTCGCCGGCACAGATTGCGCCCGCGAGCTGGCGGTAGCCGACTGGCTGCGATCTTCAAAGATCTGGATCTCCACCGGGCCGCTGACGGTCACCGGAAGATCCTGGCCGTTGCGGAAGAACATCAGCCTGACCTGCAGGCCGTCAGGCCCGGGCTTGTTGTCGAAGTTCTGAACGACCGGTGGTGTTACTTCGCAAAGGATATTATCGACAACCGCCGACGGCCGGGGCGGCGTGCTGCCGACAACACCCGCCTCCTCGCCGCAGCCGACCAGCAAGGCAGACAACAACAAGATATAAGCCCCATTTCTCATCGGCTCCTCCTTTGGAGTGCGCCGGCTTGGCCGCCGCTTTGGCTTGGTGCCCCGGACAGACCCGCTTGGTCAAGGCTTCAACTTTCAGCCAAAGCGGTGCCGCCGCCCCTCAGCGGGGCTCTGTCACCGCACTCCAAGAGACTCTATTCTACAGGCGAGGGCTGGCTTTGCGCAGACGACTTTGCATCGGTAATCACAAATCCGAAGGGTTCGTCTTTTACTGTTGAAGCGGGCCCAGCCTGGCTGATCGGCTCGGCTGCGGGCTGGCTGGCCGCCGGCCTGCTGGTTGCCGAGATCGTCTTCAGGAACGTATTGCTTTCCCAGTCTGTCGGCATCTCGCCGTTGGGGAACAACTGCCGCTTGAGCTCGTCCTGGTTAGAGCCCTTCATCAGGTTCTTGAACCGCTGCACCTCCTCGGCGGTGCGGGCGTCGCTCTTTTCCAGCGTTCGCATCACGTGCGGCGTGAGGATGATCAGCAGCTCGGTCCGCTGCTTGGTCTTTGTCGTCTTCTTGAACAGGTTGCCCAGGCCGGGTATGTCGCCCAGAACAGGCACCTTGTCTTCGCGGTTCTCATCGTGCGTGGTAATCAGCCCGCCGATAACGGCTGTGTGCCCGTCCTGCACGGAAACGGTCGACTGGGCGTTTCGCGTGTCGACGATCTTGGCGTTGACGCCGGGGCTGATGGTGACGCTGGCGGTGCTGAGCGAACTGATTTCGCTGTTGACGTTGATCTTCACCAGGCCATCCGGATTTGCCCGCGGCGTAACGGTGAGGATTACGCCCACGTCCTGGTACTGCACCGTGTTGATGGTGTTATTGTTGCTGTCCAGGCGGCTCTCGGTGATGAACGGCACGCGCTGGCCGACATTTATCTTGGCCTGCTGGTTGTCGCTGGCGAGGATCTGCGGGCGGTCGAGCACTTCCAGCCGGCCCTGGCTTTGCAGGGCACGCAGGAAGAAGCTGATATCGCCGCCCGTTACCGAGACGCTAAAGCCGTTGTTGCGAGCGATGTCGCCCTCGATGGCGAAGTCGGTGCCGGTCTTGACGTCGTTATCCCCGAACTGGTGGGTGTACATCGCGTCCATGCCCAGGTCCAGGCCGTCGTCCAGCGTTACCTCCGCCAGCAGCACCTGGATGAGCACCTGCGGCGGCGGCTCGTCCAGTTGCTTGATGATGTCCTGGACGGTCTGGAAGTACCGCGGGCTGGCGGAAATCAGCAGCGTGTTGGAGTTGGCGGGGTTGCCCTCCGAGGGCACAGCCACCACTGCTACCTCCTGCTCGCTCATTCGCAGCGGCGAACCCATGTTGGCGGCGCCAAGGGCGGTGCGAAGGCGCTGGTTCTCCTGGTCGAGGAAGCCGCGCAGGGCCGTCTGCACGTCGCCCGCGCGGGCGTTGCGCAGACGGTACACCTGGCTCATTCGCTCCTGGGCCGGGCTGGCGTCCAGCTCCTGAATGATCTTGCTGGCCAAATCCACGTATTGTTTGGTTCCGCCGATAAGCAGGCTGTTGGTCCGCGTGTCGACCGTTACCGATAGCGCTGCCTGCTCGGCGTTGCCCACGGTGGCCGACGGCCCGGCCTGGGCTTCGGTGCTATTGCCGTCGCCGGCGGGCTGAGTGGTAACAAGCGTATAGGTGACGGCCTTGCTTGCCGCCGCGCTGGCGGAGGCAGCCTGGCCTTGCAGGCGGAACAGTTGCGTCAGCAGGACGCCGGTCTGTGCGGCATCGGCGTTCTGCAGCGGGAAGACGCGAATCTCGGCGACCTTCGGGCTGGTGGAATCCATCGCCTTGATGAGGTTTTCCAGCAGCGGCATATTCTCGAGCGGTGCGGTGACGACCACCGAATTGTTGCGAACATCGGGGGTGATCAGCACGCCCTCCTGCAGGGCGCTGGAGATCAAGTCTTGCCCGTCCTTGGTGCGGGTGATGAACTGCAGCAGGCTCTGGCGACTGGGATTATCCGGCACCGGCGATTTCGGCCGGGTCGTCAGCACTTCGGTCAGGATGGTTGCCAGTTCCCTGGCGTCGGCATTGTTGAGCGTGAAGACGCGAATCTCCGTAACGCGGGCCATGTGATCCTGGTCAAGCTGCTTGACCAGTTCCGCGATGCGGTCGATATCCGCCTGCCCGGCTGAGACGATCAGCGAATTGGTGCGGGCATCGACGCTGATGCCGATGCCGGCTGCTGAAGCCGCCCCGGCTGTCCCCGCAGCGCCAGGTGCGCCCGTCGTCGTCATCAGGCTGCGAATGGTTTGGGCAGCCGTCGTGGCGTCGGCCTTGTTCAGCGGGAAGACCTTCACGGCAAAACCGGTTGGCTGAATGGCGTCGAGCTTGGCGATGAGCGATTCAGCCAGCTTCATGTCATCAGGACTTGCGCCGACCATCAGCGAGTTTGTCTTGGGGTCGGCCAGCACGGTGATCGGGTCCTTCGTCCCGCCGGTGCGGACGATCCGCTGATTGAACAGTTGCATCAGTGTCGGCTGGATGAGGGCAGCTGTGGCGTTCTTAAGCGGGAAGATGCGGAAGTCGGTCAGCGCCGCCAGTTCGTCATTGTCCAGGCGGTTGACCATCTCCTCGACGGCAGCGAAGTTCTCCTTGCCGCCGGCTACCAGCAGCGTGTTGGTCCTGCCGTCGGCAATGACGACAACCGGCACCGTCTTGAGCTGCGTGTTGACAGCCATCTCGCCGGACCGCTTCTGCGTGAAGAACTGCTGCAGCACGGGCGCAAGCTTGGTGGCGTCGGCCTTCTTGAGCGTGAACAGCCTCATGTCGCCCATCAGCGGAGAAACATCGGTGTCCAGGTGCTTGAGCATCTCCTCGATGACGGCCATGTTCTCCTTGCTGGCTGAGACGATCAGCACGTTGGTGCGGAAGTCGGAGATGATGGAGACCTTCTCGCGGGCCGCAAGCGCAGCATTGCCGGTGGTGGCCGTCATGCTGGGCTTGTAGAGGCCCTGGGTGATCAGGCCCTTGAGCAGGTTGGCGGCGTTGGTGGCATCGGCGTACTTGAGCTGGTAGACCTTGATGATGCCGGACTCCACTGGCGGCTGAATGTCCACCTTCTCCAGCAGGGCCTTGATCTCCTCGATGTTCTCCTTGCTGGCTGAGACGATCAGCGCGTTGGACAGGGGCTCGACGGCTACGTCAACCACGCTGGCTGGGTCGCTCGTCTGGCCGGCGGGTGTGAGGCTCCGCAGGCGCGAGGCGAAGATGGTGCGGATGGTCGGGCCAACCGTCCCGCAATCGTTGAACTTAAGCGGGATGACCTCCAGGCGGACGGCCGGGTCGGTGAGCTTCACGTCGAGCTTCTCCAGCAGGCCCTTGAGTATCCTGGTGTCGTCCTCGTTGGCAGCCACCAGCAGTGAATTTGTCCGAAGGTCCGAGAGGATGATCGGCTTTTGCCGCTGGACATCTTTTGTGGCAGCGGCCGAGTATCGCTGGTTGAACAAGTTGGCCAGCGACGTCGCAATGTTGCCGGCATTGCCATTGGTCAACGGGAAGACCTGCACCAGGCCATTCAAGGCCGGGCTTGTGGTGTCCAGTTGCTCTGCCAGTGTCTTGATAATCTGGAAGCCTTCAGCCGAGCCGCCGACGATCAGGCTGTTGCTGCGCTCGTCGGCGATAACGATCATCTTCAGCGCGTCGGCATCCTTGACGTTCAAACTGGTCAGCCGCTGCACGCGGGCGTCCATCATCTTCTGCAGCGTAGTTGCCAGCATGGCAGCCTCGGCGTTCTTCAGTGGCAGCAGGCGGATGTCTCGCAGATCGATGGGCGTTTTGGCGTCGAGGTTCTTCAGCAAGGCCTCGATGGTGGCGAACGTCTTGTCGCTGCCGGCCACCACCAGTGCATTGGTGCGCGCGTCCACCGCAACGGTGGGCTTGTCTTCGGCGCGAATCAGCGCGGCGTTGGGGCCGGTGTAGAGAGAGCTGATTACCGTCTGCAGCCTGGTAGCGTCGGCGTTTTCCAGCGGGAAGATCCGCACGGTGTTGAGCGAACCGGCGCCGGGAATGTCCATCGTGTTGATCACGTCGGCAATCAGCGGCATCAGGTCGCTGCGGGCAGCCACGATGACGATATTCGTCGACGCGTCAGCCTGGATCGACAGGGCGGCGCGCGACTTGGGCAGATCGGTCTGGTGGCTCTGCTGCGCATCGATGACCGTCCGCAGGCGCGTCACCTGCGTACGGACGCCTTCGGTGCCAGCCACCGCCGCCGTCTCTGCAAAGACGCTCTGCAGCAGCGGCACAGCCTTGGCGGCGTCGGCATTCTTGAGCTTGAACAGGCGAACTTCGGTGACGATCTTGCCTTCGTTGCGATCCATGTCCTTGATAAGGACCTCAGCCAGGGCAACCGATTCCTCGCTGCCGCTGAGGATGACGGTGTTGGTTCGCAGATCGGCTGAGGCGTTCAGCGGGTTGACAAGCGCCTTGCCGCTGGTGGATTCGGGCTCAGCCTTGCCGGCAACGCTCGTGCCTCTGCGGCCGGCGAGGCTTGCGCCTTGCGTGAAGATGTCCTTCAAGACCGTAACAACCGAAGCCGCATCGCTGTTTTGCAGATGAACCAGCCGCAGGCAAATGCCGTCGGTTACCGGCACAACGTCCATCAATTCGATAATGGCCTGAAGGGCCTTGATGTTCTCCGCGGTCGAAGCAATCACCAGCGAATTAGAACCTTGAGGATTGGCTGGGTCTGCCGTGATCTTGATGGGCTTGGTCAGGTCCAGCTCGGGCAACTTTTCATCCTTGGCATTGCGGACGTTCAGCAGGCGCACCTGCTCCTGCAAGGCGCGGGCCTCAGGCGTGACCTGCCCGGCTGCGTCGGGCTTGAGCATGTCATTGAGAACAGTGGCCATACGCGCGGCGTCGGCATGCTTCAGTTGCAGGACAAGCACCTCGGCCTTCTCGTATTCGGGGGCCTTGTCGAGGGACTCGATTATCTTGTTCACCTGCTCGAAGACATTGCCGCGTGCGGAGACGACGATCGACCGCGTCCGCTCGTCGGCCTCGACGTTGATCGTCTCCTCAGGCCTGGCCTTCTGGATCTGCGCGGTCATCTGACGCAGCGTCGGCAGGATCTTCGTCGGCGAGGCGTTCTTCAGCGGATAGATCCGGAAGTCCAGCGAGGGGGAATTCTCCTGCTTGTCGAGCTGCTCGATCAAGCCGGCGATTTCCTCCATCCGCTGCTTGGCGGCTGCGACCACGATCGCGTTCGTCTGCGCCAGGGCGGTGATTGTAACGGTGTCGGCTGGGCTGGCCGGCGTGCGCGGCGCGCCACCGGCTACCTGGCGGAACAGGTTGTCCAAGGCCGGCGCGACCCGCGTATTGGTGGCGTTCTTGAGCGTGAAGATCCGGATGTCGCGCTTGGAGGTCTTGGCAGCCTCCTCCAGGCTCGCCACCAGCTTCATTATGTCTTCAAAGTCCTGGTCGTTGGCGTTGACCAGGATAGTCCGCTGCTGCGGCAGGACGGTCGTCTCGACCTTTCCGCTGCCGACTCCCGAGCCGCCTGTGATAGCCCCGGCCGTGCCGCCGGTCGTGCCGCCCGGAGCATTGCCGCCGCGACGGGCACCGCCTGCGCTGCTGGAGCCTGCCCGGACGGCCGGCACCGACATGTTGTACAACTGGCGAATCGCGTTATCGACTTCCGTCGGGTCTGCCGTCGGAACGGTGATGATCCGCAGGTTACCGCGCGACGGCTTCATCTCCTCGACCTTGTTGACCCACTCCAGCACTTTTTCGTAATTATCCTTGCTGGTTGAGAGGATGATGGCGTTAGCCCGCTCATCGGCGGTAACGCCCATCGGCTCGACCTGCTTCTGCCCGCGCGTCGACTGGGCGTAAAGATCGCGGACCATCGTCGCGACCGTGGCGGCATCGCCGTTCTTCAGCGCGATGATGTACGTGCCGCCCTGGCCGGTCTTTTCGCTGTCGAGGCTGACAAGCAGTTGGGCGATGCGGTCATGATCTTCCTGGCTGGCCCGGACGATCAGGCTGTTGCTTCCCGCGTCGCCGGTGATGCGCAGCAGGCCGCTGCCAGCCGGGCTGCCGCGCGTTCCGCGCGCGCCTCCGGCGGGGGCAGGACGATTGGAATCCGAAAGAGTGCTATTGAGCGAGGCCGCCAGCGTGGTAGCGTCGGCGTGCTCGATCTTGTAAACCTTCACGGACATCGCCGCCTCGCCGCCCTGGGCCTGGTCGATCTCCTGGATCGTCTTGGCGATAAGCTCGTGCCTGTCCGCCGGGGCTGAGACGATTACCAGCTTGCCGGCTTCGTCGCCGGTGACAATCACCGGAACGTCAGCAGCCGCCGCCGCACCGCCGGCGCCGCCACGATTTGCCGCTGCCCGGGCCTGCTGGCTGAAGAGCTGCTGCAGGTTGGCGACAGTGGTTGCCACGTCGGCCTGCTTCAGCGGGTACATCCGCACCGATGGCGTCTTGGCCAGTGCAGCGGTCTGGTCCAGTTCCTGTATTACTCGCCCGATAAGCTCCATCACGTCAGAAGGCGCCGAGACCACGACTGAATTGGTGCCGCGATTAGCCGAGATGCTCATCGCGTGGGTCAGGTCAGCCTGCGCCACGTCGCCCTCGCCGCCCTGGCCTCGCATCTCGATCATCTGGCGAATCATCTCAGCCCGCACTTCCTGCGGGATAGCCGGCGAGGCGGGCGTGTTTGCGCTTCGGCCGGCGCCGCGCGCAGCCGTGCCGGTGCTCGCTGAAGGCATGAACAGTTCGCGGATATTGGCAGCCACATCCACGGCATCGGTGTTCTTGAGCGTGAAGACCTTCACCTCGCTGGCCTTCTGCGAAGGCTGGTCAAGTTGGCGAATGATGCCTTCGATGCTGTCGAAATCCACGGGCTTGGCCCGGACGATCAGCGTTCGCGTCCGCACGTCGGCCACAGCCGTGATGACAGCAGGCGGGGTCTGCACCGGCGCGGCGGCTGCCGGTGAAATGTCGCCGCCGGCAGGCTGGTTGGCGGCTGGCGCTCGCCCGCCGCGGCCACCACGAGCCGCCTGGTTAGGCTGGCCCGGCTGGCCGGCCTGGGCAACGGGTTTGGGATTGAACAGGTCATTGAGCGTTCGCGCTATCGCAGCCGGGTCGGCATTCTTGATAGTGAAGATGCGGAACTCGCTGTCCTTGTCGGTGCTGGCTGCCAGTTGTTCGATAAGAGACTCGATTGTCTCCAGGTCCTGCTTAGTGCCCGTGATGATCAGGGCGTTGGCGTTGCGGTCCACAGCTATGCTGACCTTGAGATTCTCCTGGCCGGTTTTCGCGGCCGGCTGGGACGCCGCCTGGCCATCTTCATCAAGCGCGATATCGCTGGCCGGCTCGAAGCGGTACACGCCGGCCCCGCTGGGCATGCTGGCTGGCTCGGCCTTGCCTTCGGAACTATCGCTGACGACGATCTCGCGGTCGGTCATCTGCCCGTAGACGCGCTTGATGACCTCGGCCATCTTGTCGGCCTTGACCTGTGCCAGCGAGATGACGCGGATACGGAGATTGTTGCCCTTGGCGGCCTCGTCGAGCTTGGCGACCACCGGGTCGATCATCTTTATGTCCGCGTCCTTGGCGATGACGGTGACGCTCTGGGTGTAGTAGTCCGGCTCGATGACGGGCTTGTCGCTGCCGCGGCGGTCGGCGAACATCGCGTCGAGCTTGGTGGCAACGTCCATCGGGTCGGCATTCTGGAGGAAATAATACTGGGCATCGCGGGCTGGGCGGTCGGGCGCCTTGTCCAGGCTCTTGATAAGGTTTTCGACCACGCCGAAATTCGGCGGCGTGGTGCAGACTATCAGGCTGTTGGTGCGAAGGTCGGCTGAGACGCTGAACGGCTGGGTCTCGCCGCTGGCCTTGTTGCGGTTCTGGCTGGTGATGTCGCGGAAGAACTTCTCGATGGTCGTTGCCAGGGCGGTAGCCTCGCCGTTTTCCAGCGTGAAGATGCGGACCTGCGTGGCGCCGGCTGAGACCTGGTCGTCGAGCTTCTTGATCATCTCCAAAACCGAGGCGATCCGCTCGGTTTTGCCGCGAATCAGGAGGCTGTTGGAGTTCGGCTCGGGTATGACGCTGACCTCGGGCTCGGTCCTCGCGCCGCCGCGCGAATTCTGCTGGCCAAGCGAGGCATTGACCGAGTCGGCAAGCGTCTTGGCCTGCGAGTTCTTAAGCTGGACGATCTGGATGGTCGATGCGGAATCCGCATCGTCATTGTCCAGCGTGGTGATAAGTTGCTCTGCCATCGCAAGCTTGTCCGGCAGGCCCTGGACGATGATGGTATTGCCCTCTGTCATGGCTGCAACGCGAGTAATTGCCGAGGGATCGATGGCAGCTCTGCCCAGGCGGGCTGAGTCGTTCAACATCGTCTGCAGCACGCTGATGACGTCGCTGGAGCGGGCGTTCTTCAGCCGGAACGTCTTGGTCTGGCTGGCAAGCGTGCTGGTGGAGTTGAGTTTCTTGATAAGCTCCTCGATGATTTCATACTGCTCGGCTGTCGCGGCGACCATCAACTGGTTTGTTGCCGCGTCGGCCTCGAAGCGCGGTTGCGGCTGGGCCGAGGCATTCTGCCCGCCGCGGCGCTGCTGTTGCTGTTCGTTGAACAGCCGGCCCAGCGACGGCGCCAATTCGCGAGCGCTGCCGTTGGTGAGCTGGTATGTCCGCACCTCGGTCTTGATCGCTGCGGGGTCTTCGTCCATCGAGCGGGCAAGCTCAACAATCGATTCGATCTTCTGCTTGGGGGCATCGATTACCAGCGTCCGGTCGTCCGGCCCGGCTGTTACGATGACGGCCTCGCTGGCGACGTCGATGGGGCTGGGCGCCCGCCGGCCCTGCGTGCGGCTGAGCATGGCCGTGCCCTGATAAAGCTGCGTGAGCATGTTGGCCATCGAGCCGGCTGAACTGTTCTTGAGCTTGATGGTCTGCATGACGCGGGCGACCTTGGTGGTCTCCTCGTCAAGCTGGGCCACAAGGTCCTCGATCATCTTCCGCTGTGCCTCGGGGCCGCGAATCAGCAGCACCGAGCCGGTCGGGTCGGCCTGGATGAAGACTTCCTGGTCCTTGGTCTTGGGCAGCATTGCCTGGAGCGTCCCGGCCAGGCGACCGGCGTCGGCAGACTTCAGACGGATCAGAATCATTGGATTGACGCCGGCGGTGTCGGTAATCGACACGTCCAGCATCGCAATGAGTTCGCCCAGTGCCTGCTGGTCGCTATCGCAGGCAGTGATGAGCAGGCTGTTTGTGCGCTCATTGGAGGCGATGATGACCGGCGGCGTAGAAGCGGGCGATCCCGCCCTGCCGCGATTCTGCGCAGCCGCGCCGGCCTGCGGCGCATAGGCCCGGCGTAGCGTATCGGCAAGGTCGTTCGCCTGGGCGTGTTTGAGCGGCACCAGGCGCGTTACCAGCACGCTTGCCGGCTCGATGGACGCTTTGAGCTTCTCCAGGATGTCCTGGATTACCGGCCAGTCGGCCGGCCCGGCTGCGATGATCAGGCTGTTGGTTGCGGGCTCGGCCTCGACGCGCAGCGTGCCGGTATCGCCGCTGCCGCCGCGCCGGGGCGTGGAATCCTGCTGGGCAAAGATTCGCTTGAGCGAGTCAGCCATCGCCCGAGCGTCGCCGGCCTTGAGCTGGATGACGCGAATCTCCCGCGCGTCCTTCTCGTCCTTGCGGTCCAGTTCGGCGATGAGTTTCTCGGCATCCTGGATATCGCTGGCTGCGCCAGCCACGATCAGGCTGTTGGTCCGCGCATCGACGCTGACCACAAGGCTGCTGACCGTTCGGCCGGTGCTGTCGCGCTTGGTGCCGACGGCTGTGACGATTGGCGCAAGTTGGTGCGCATCGGCGGCCTGAAGGCGGATGATCTTGGCGCCGGTTACGGTGAGCATCTTGGCGTCGATGTCCAGGATGAACTTCTCGATGGCTGCCATCTGGTCTATCGGCGCCGAGACCACCACGCTGTTGGTGGCAGGGTTGGCCACCACCCGGGCTGGCGTGTTCTGGGCAGGCGCGGCACCGCGCCCGCCGCGGCCTGGCTGGGGTCCAGCCTGTCCAGTCGGCTGGAGCTGGCGGACCATATTGGCCACGTCGTCGGCGCGGGCGTTTTTGAGCTCGAAGATGCGAATCTCGCCGCTTTCGGTCGGAGCATCGATGTCCAACTGCTCGATCATCTGGGCAGCCATCTCGATGCGGTCGGAAGACCCGATCAGGAACAACATGTTCGTCCGCGAGTCAGCCACCGCGCTGACAAAGTCGCCCGTATCGTTGGGGTCGGGCAAGAAGCGGTTCTGCTGTGCGTTCCAGACCATCCGCCTCGCGCGTGAAGGGCCAAAGAGGCTCTGGATCGTCTCGGCGATGGACAAGGCCGAGGCCTTCTTCAGCGTGTAGCTCTTCATCTGCTGCTCGACGATGCTCGTGGTATCCAGCGCCGCCAGCAGAGTTCGAACATAATCGATGTTCTCACGGCGATCGGTAATGACTATGCCCTTGCCTTTGGGCAGGTCCCCGACATAGCCGTTCTTACTGACGTTGCGGATGATGGCAGCCTTGGCCGACGCGGAATCCAGGAACTTAAGCGGAAGGACCGCCGTGATGAATTCGCTCGGCCGGCCCTCGTCGCCCTGGCCCGAGCCAATGAAACGCGGCTGGATCTTGTCCATTGGAACGACCTCGACATACCGCCCGCGGTCGCTCAGGGCGACGCCGCGCATCGATAGCAGGATGTTAAGCGTGTCGAAGGCCTCCTCGAAGCTGTAGGGCTCGCTGTCGAAGAAGGTGAGGGTGCCCTCGATGCTCAGGTCGCCGATGATCGGCTTCTTGATGGCCTGCTGGCAGAACTGGCGGACGACATCGTTGTAGGGCGTGCCGGCAAACTGGAAGCGTATGTTTCGAGCGGGCATCGAGGAAGGCCTGCTTGCGGGTGCAGCGATGCTCGCTGCCGGCGCATCTTCCGCCGCGGTGCTCTGGGCCGGCGAGGCAGCCGCAGCGATGGCGGCAGGCTTGCTAAGCGGCGTTGGCACAATTGCAGGCGCTTCTTCCGGGGCCACTTCGGCAGCGAATGCCGAGATAGGCTCGTCGATGGGCGCGGTTGCAGCCGCCGGCGCTGGGCTGGAGGCTGCCGTGCTGCTGGCCGGCATCGATGCTGGCGCAGCTTCACCGCTTGACGGTGCTGACTGGCCAGCCGCCACCGAGACGATGATAAGGCCCGATACAAACAGGACTGCAAGTCTGCTTGTGATAGATGTCATTCCAGACTCCTGCGATCGTTCAGGTGCGTTGTTCATGCTCCGCCATTCCATTCATGTAAGCCGGTTACTGCTCTGACCCCGCTGCCGAATCCTCTTCCGCAACAGCCACGGGCGCACTGGCTGCCTGCTCAGCGTCCTTGGGCATCAGCTCGATGGGCAACTGTTCCATCTTGAGCAATCGCTTTTCCGAGAGTCGCTGCTCGACGTCGACGGCCCAGAAATTCTTGTCGATTTTAAGGATCAGCCTGCCCGTGGAATTCAACTGAGGCTTGCTGGGCATCGGCAGGACACGGAAATCGATCATGACGATTTCGCCACCGCCAACGCGATCGCCAAGCTTGAAGTGGCGAATCTCCTGGTTGGCGGTGTTCTGAAGCGTGATGTCTTCCTGACCATCGCCCCACTGCGCCAGGCCGCACAGGCGGAAGTCCGCCATCGGCTCGCTGCGCGCCTGCCTGGGCTCGGCCCTCGGCTCGACTGGCGCCGCCGGCGGGGTTTCGCTGATGCGTTTGACGTATGGCCGGAACATATCCCGCGAAGCTATGGCGCCGTACAGCTTTCGCTGATCGGTATCGAGATTTTCCAGAGGCGCGGCGTCGGTGGTCGGGCGGGTCATCGCGATCTTCTTCAATTTGGCTGGGTCGGCATCGGCAATCAGAGCGGCGTAATGTGCCGTAAGGCTCATCTCCCCGCTGGGCGAGCGAGTCAGCTTGATGCCGTCCAGGCGATTGTAGAAGCTCTGAGATGAAAGCAAATAGAGGAAGTCGACGATGTTATCCAGCTTGCCGCTGACGGAGATGGTTTGGCCTACCTCTCTGTAAACAGGCTCGTAGGCGCGTGAGGTGTATGGCTCAGCTTTGAGGCCGCCCAGGCGGCTGCCGTCGGCGAGTCTCAGCAGGACATCGGTCAGATAGCTGCCGGCCTGCTTGTCGTTGCCGCCGATCATCCGGTCGGCTACCTTGTGAAGCTGCGTCTCCAGCGAAGCCCTGGTCCTGTTTTCCTTCTGGAATGCATCTATCTTGGCGCGCAAATCGCGGGCTTCCTTGTCCATCCTGGCAGCCTTGTCGAAGACCAGCGTCTTGACAATCATGCCAAGGATCATGGCTATCAGCAGGCAGGCAGCCGTCAGGACCAGCAGCTTTTGCTTCCTGTCGTTCATTATCTTCCCCCCTGTCCGCTGATGGGCGCGCCGCTCTGGGGCGGCTGGGCGGAGTTTTCCCCGCCGCGGCGGAAGCCCCTGCGACGGTCGAAGCCTGAGCGATCAGAGTCTGACGGCGCCGGCCTGGCTGAGGGCGGCGGAACATTGGCGGGCGCTGGCGCCGCGGCAGATGGCGGCACAGCCGGGGAAGCGGGCTTGCCCGGTGCGGGCGGCACGGCAGGCCGGCTCGTTGGCCTGCGGGGGGCGGGCGGGTCAAGCGAGGCGTCGTCAGCCGGCCTGGCAGGCAGCGTCGTCGGCAGAGACACCTTCACCTTGCCCAGGCCCGAAATGGTAAGGTCTGAGCGGAACGTGTATCCGAAATCGTCCCGGGCGCTGCTGGCGGCGCCACGAGTGTAGGCGTAGCCCGCCTTCTCCAGGCGGCGGCACAGTTCGCTCAAGACATCGTCCGTCTTGGCGCGGATCGTGAAACTCATCGACCCGTCCGCATTGGTCCGCAGGCCCTGAATGTAGGCGTCTTCGCAGGGCGGCATCAGGTGGCTGATGCTCGACCAATGCTCCAGCCAGGCTGGGCTTTGCGATGACCACTTCTCCAAGGCTGTGAGGTTCTTCTTCAGGCCGCGGACAATTTCGTTTTCCTTCTGGGCGGTGTCCTGGATGACCTTCAGGCGGGCAAGCTCCTTGCCCTTGCCGGAGAGATACGTCGCCCCGCCGGCTATCGAGCTAATGACAATGGCCGCCGCCAGGCAGGCCGCCGCGGCTACCTTGACCTTTCGCTGGTCTTTTCGGACGACGGGGCGCTTGGGGTTCAGGAAGTCAAAGGGCAGGTCTCCGGCGCAGCTAGCCTTGGCCAGCCCCAGCGCCGAAAGACATGAGGCATTGGCCTTGTTGTCTTCAAGGCCCAGGTCCTTGGGAGCGTTCATCGCCCGGCAGGGCAGGCCCAGGCGGCGAGACAGCTCATCGCACAAGGCCTGCTCCAGACCGCTGCCTCCGGCGACGATGACAGCCTCGATCTTGCCGCCGCCTTCGATGGTGTTGTAGCTTTGCAGTGTGCGGGTAATCTCGCTCAGCACAGCCGGCATCGCCTCAGCGGATGATGACTGCGCCTGGTCAGCCGGCGGAATCTTGATCACCGCCGACCGGCTGAAGACCAGGAAACCATCGTTGATGACGTCGATCTCCGTCTCATCGAAGCCCACATGCACCAGAGCATTGCAGCGATAAGCCTTGGCCAGTCCCGAGGCCGCAAGGCAATTGAGATTCGCATATGGCCGCAAGCCCAGGTGCCGCAGCCTGGCCCCGCCGGCAAGTGCCACTTGTCGGTAGTAGTCGACAACCGGCAGGCGGACAGCCGCCACCAGCACGCCCACCTGGTCGACGGCTGCTGCGTTTCCGGGCGCGCCCGCGTGCGGCTGGGTGGTGAAGTCGACGACGGCCTCGTCGCCGCGCAGGGGCAATTCCTTTTCCACCTGGTACTGCACCATCGCGGGCAGTTCCGAGGCGCTGGCGCCCGATGGCAGCGAAATGGTCTTGAGGATGGCCTGCCCGCGAGGCACGCTCATCAGCATCGGCATGCCGGCCAGGCCGAATTGCTTCAGGGCCTGGTGAAGGAACTGGCCCACGGCCTTGGCGTCAGCAAGGTCCAGGCCGTCCGGCACGGCGCTGGAGCAAAGCTTGATAATCCTGGCCTGCTTGCCGACTTGCTGCGCCTCAACGAGGTGCAGAAAGCGGCTGTCCAGCTCGGCTGTCACGAAGCGCCGGCTTCGGAAGCTATCCAGGAAATCTCCCAGCAATCTGTTCATCAGTTACTATGCTCCTGCGCTTGCGTGTCCATCGCGGCCGGAAGACCCAGGCGGGTAATGTCCCGCAGGTAGGCGATCCGCGGCGACGAGCCGGCCAAATCCACGACGGCCTCGAGGATCCGGTACCGCCCGCACGGCACGCCGAATCCGACGCACCGGATGCGGTATTGATAGCTGCGAGCAGTCAAGTAAGGAGCTATTTCCTTAAACTTTTGAGCGTCAACAAGGTTCTCGCCGAATAGCCAGGCGATGGCTGTTTTCTTCTGGCTGTCCAGGCTCACCCGTCCTGTCACGATGCTGCTGGCCAAGTTCTCGTCGATGCCCGGGATGCACCGCAGCACCTCGGCGTCGGCGGTGTTGAGGTTCACCAGGCCGCTTAGCGGGCTGCCGCCGCTGCGAATCGCGAGCTTGTCCAAGACCAGCTCCAATTGCTGCGCATCATCGACGCCGCTTTCGATCACGCTGCCGGCGGGCACGGCTTCCGGCTGGCTGGAAGACGCCTGGCTGCCCGTGCCACGCGGGGGCCTTCGTCCGCCTCTGCCTGAACGGCCGCCATCCTGGCTGCCAGCCGTCTGCGACGTCTTAAGCGTGTACGACATCTGCAACAACTGCGAGGCATCGCTGAACTGATTGCCTTCTGCGCGATACATCTTAATGAAGTTCACCGTCGCGGGGTTTAGGCCCGCCGAGTCGAGCTTTGCCAGTTCCTCGCCGTTGCCGTTGATATTGATGCGATTCTGTCCCTGGCTATCGACGTTCCGCTCGTAGCTGGCGACGGTGGCCAGGCCCAGCAGGCCGCAATCCAACTGCCCATCGCTGTTATCGGGCGGGAAGTTCTTGTCTCCATCATCCTCATTGGGGTCAAGGATGCTGCTGAGGTTGGCGTCCTCGCCATAAACTATCCGGGCATCGAAGCCTTTGACCAGCAGCAGCTCCTCCACGCTGGCCAGCCGGGCGTTCTTGATGAGGTACGGGCAGCTTAGCTTGTCGTAGTAGTCCTGCTCGGCGCCCTTAGGCCCGGGCGTCGAATCGCGGTCTATGTAGTCAATCAGGCAGTCAGCCAGCTCGTCCGTGTCGGCAATGGAGGAGAACCTCCCCAGAAGGTTCTTCAATATTGTTGCTCCAGCCTGGTTTGTTGTGTCAGCCAGCGTCAGCCCGCCGGCAGCCATCGCATTGAGGTTGATCTTGCCGGCTTCGTCTTCCAGGCCGTAGCGAAGCTGCTTCTGATCGCCGCTGCCGGCATAGACAGTGAAGTACCATTTTGTCGCGCCGTCATCCTGTACAAGCTGGTTTTGCAGCATGTCGGGATTGTCCAGCACGTCCGCCTGGCCGGCAAGCATACTTAGCGAGCGAGCAATTCCGCTCAGCGCAGCCTGGTAGGCCTGTTCGCCGTTGCCGCTGGCTGCCGCCGCCGAGACCTCGCTGTTCATGCGGTACAGCAGGCTCGCGGCGATCATCGACGCCAGGGCCACCATCACCAGCACCATCACCAGCACGCTGCCGCGCGCGCCGTGGAAAGGTAATGCCTCAGCTACAGGGGGCAATTGTGGCGAAGGCGTCCTCGCCCGCAGATTCTGACAATGCCAAGGGTGTGCAGGCGAGACGCCCGCACCACAAAGCGGCAATGACGCTTCTATGTTTGCCCCCTGCGGCTGAGGCATTATAGTGAAAGACCTCACCGCGCCGAATATCCTTTTCCTCATCATGGCGTTGCCCCCTCAGCCGGCTGGCTGGCGGCTGCCTGCAGCGCCTTGGTTCCGCCAGGGACGAACACCACGCGCCGCGAGGCCTCGTAGGGATACTGATCGGCTGTCATCCCTTCCGGCAGCGAGCGCTGGCCGAGCGATATCTCCACCGCCAGCGGCAGGTCGCCGCCGCCCCAGGATGCGACCCACGCCGAGCCGTCCCAGTATCGCAGGCCAAGGAACTTGATGTCGCTGCTGATGAGAGCGACGCTGATGTCCTGGCCTTCCTCCGCCGAGGCTGAGATGTACTTCTGGCATGTCCGTTCCAGGCCCACAACCAGCACGTTGCCTTCGCTGTCCTTGAGGATATTGCCTTGTTCATCGGTACTGACGCGCAGGCGATAGCCGACGATCTGCAAGTCGTACTGCGGCGGGGGCGGCGGCTGCATCACGTTGTGCATCGTCCAGGCAGACCTGTCCGGCAGCGCAGCCGTCACGTAGCGCACGGCCGATTCCTGGCCTTCCATCGCCATGCCCAGGAAGGGGAAGATCGTCGCCCCGCGGATTTCGTTCGTCAGGCGATCCATCACGGTCCGCTGGCTCCAGACTCTCTGCGTTTCCTGCATCACAGCCGTTCGCACGTTTGCGGCCCGATAGTAGAAGCCCGTCGCGGCAGCCATCAGCCCCAGGCCCAGCGTCAGCGCCAGCAGCACCTCAAGCAGGGTAAACGCGCGGCGATGCCTTATCTGGCGGCTGCCCCGTCGACTACCATCTTGCTTCTCCTTCGTGGCCTTGCAGGCGAGACGCCTGTACCACAAAACGGCCTGTGCGCTTGCACGTTGCATGGCGGCAAACAGCGGCCGCCATGCCACCCGACCACCCGGATCCCCCTGCTTTCGCAGGGGGCTTTCTTCTGCGGCGATGTCGTTCATCATGGCCCGCCTCCAGCCATGTCAAACAACTCGCCTTCATCCTCGCGAGCCTGAAGGAACTCAGCAAGGCGATACGTGTACCGGTCGGTGGTGTTACGGATGATTACCTCGACCTTCTTCAGCGAAGTCGGCTGAACCGTGCCCGGCGGGTCAGCCGGCACCGCCAGAATCTGCCACGTCCACTGCGCCAGGTCTTCCTCTTCATAAGGATTGGGTCCTTCATCAACCGCCGCCAGCACGCCCATCTGGACCTCGGATAGTTTGGTAACGGCAAGGTCGCTGGCCTGGGCATCAAGCTTGATCTTGCGCAGGGCCGACATCGAGGCGCTAAGCCCGCCTGCTATCACCATCGCCGAGGTAAAGAACAGCGCCATGGCTAGGACAACTTCCAGCAACACGGCGCCACTGGCAGTTGTGGCGCGGACATCTTGTCCGCGGTTGTCTTGAGTCATTCTCCCGCCTCCATCCCCTGGCGATACTCTTGCAACTGCTCGGGCGACATCAGTTGTGTCGACATGCCGCCGGTGGCTGGCTCGATCTTCAGCACCACCGTGCGAGCGTCGGAGGCATCCGTGCTGGCCAGTTCAAGCGTGGCTGCATCGCACGTGCCGTCCGGATAGAACGTGATAGCCGAGCCTGCGCCGGCCGACTCATCCGAAGAAGCCGCGTCACTGCTTTGCTCGAATCCTTCAGCCGATGAATCGTCCAGCGTGCAGCGCCGAACATAGAGCAGATCATTAGGGGGGTTGGCTGCCCAGTTTGCCGCGGCGTAGTCGCGGAACGTCCCCGGCTCGCTCAGCGGCGCATCCTCGCAGGTGACGTTCATCGCGCCTGATGAATCGAACTCAAGGCGCAGCCTCTTTCCGAGATTGGCCGACTCAGCCCTGGCCATACGAAGAAGGCCCTCCATCTGGAAGGCCCCTTCCTCAAGCCGCTGCCGGCTGAGCAAATTCGGGTAGTTGACGGCGACAAGGCCCCCCAGCAGCGCCACGATAGCCAGCGCCAGGATGATCTCCAGCAGCGTAAAGCCTCGCCTGGCCGCTCGGCCGGCGCCGGCAGGCGAGCTGCTACTTGGCAGCCTCTGTCCAACTGCGGATGTCATCGTCGGTGTTGTCCGTCATGTCGGGCCCTGCCGACCAGACGTGGTAGGCCGGCCCGCTTGAGGCGCCCTCACTGCCGGCAACCAGTTCGTACTTCAGCTCATTTTCCCACGGGTCCTTGGGAATGACGCCGTCCTTCAAGAAAGGCTGACTGCTGTTGTTCCACTTCTCCAGGAGCTTCTCGTCGCTTGGTGCTTCAACCAGGGCCTTGAGACCTTCGTCGCTGGCCGGATAGCGATTCATCTGCGTGTGGTACAAGTCGACGGCCTCGCACGTGCCTTTGACAAGAACAAAGGCAGCCTTCTTGTTGGAAGACTCCTGTATCCTGGGGATGGCCACTACGGCAAGGCCCGCCAGCAATGCCAGGATGGTCAGAACCAGAATAACTTCAATCAGCGTAAAGCCCCGTTGTCTTGAAACCTGCATTATGATCTCCTTCATTACTGCCGGCCGGGCAAGTTCGGCCGCAGACTGCTCTGGGTTTGGCACTGATATATTAAACTCAGGCGGCAAAGGTTTATCCTGAAAAATTCCCAGGAGAAAATCATTGAGCATGTTGCACCAAGAAGATTTCTCGGCGGGCATACAAAACAATGCCTTTGAGGTCAAAGGCATTGTTGGAACGCCGATAGGAAGCCCCCTGCGGAAGCAGGGGGATGCTGTCGCCGTGTTGTTCTCATGGCGAAGATCCTACGACATCCCCCGCCTTCCGCTCGGCGGTGAGCTCGCGGTCGAACCGGCGGGGGCTTCCAGTTGGTTCAACGTATGCGCGTAGAAAAATCTTCGAATTACTTGAACGTCTGGCTCATGGTGAAGATCGGATACAGCAGGCCCACAGCCAGGAAGCCGATCACTCCCGCCAGCAGCACCAGGATCAGCGGCTCGACCAGGCGGACCGCCTGGTCTACCTGGCGGTTTGTTCGCCGCTCGACGGTATCGGCGATCTGCACCAGCACCTTCTCAAGCTGGTTGGACTCCTCCGCGACGGCGATCATCTCCAAGATCTGCGCCGGGAACAGCCCGCTCTTTCGCAGCGGCTCGGCGAGGCTTTGGCCGGCACGGACATTCTCGCTGGCCTGCTCGATGCTGGCTGAGAGCGTTGTGCTGCCGGCGGCATCCTTGCTGATAGCCAGCGATTGAAGAATTGGCACGCCATTGGCCAGCAGCGTGCCGAAGACGCGGCAGAACCGCGTTATGCTGACCATCCGCAGGACCGTGCCCAAAAGCGGAATCCTGATCTTTACGCGGTCCCACCATTGCCGGCAGACCTCGCTGCGCACAGCCAGGCGCAGGCCCGCCGCGACCACCGCGACGCAGGCAAGCAGCAACAGCAGGTGATCGTTCAGCGCGCTGCTGAGGCCAAAGACAAGCTGCGTCGGCAGGGGCAGCGGCATGTTCTTGAAGAAGCCCTGGAACCTTGGAACCAGGAAGATAAGAATGGCCGCCATCAGCATCGTGCCGATGATGATCAGCAGAATGGGATAGACCATCGCGCCGCGGACCTTGGATTGCAGCTCGTCCTGGCGCTCGAGGAATTGGCCAAGGTTGCTCAGCACGTCTTCGAGGAACCCGCCGCGCTCGCCCGCTCGAACCATCGCGCAGTGCAGCGACGGAAAGGCCGTAGGGCGCTGCCCCATCGCGTCAGCCAGCGTCTTGCCGGCTGAGATATCCTCCCGCACGAGGCGCACCATTTCGCGCAGGCGAGTGTTGGTCGTCGAGTTGGCCAGGGTCTCCATCGCCCGCATCAGCGGAACACCCGCGCGAAGCAGGTCGGCAAGCTGGGTGTAGAGCAGGCTCAGGTCATAGCCGCGGATGGCCTTGCCACGCCTACTCGCCTGGGCAGCCTGCATCGAAACCTGGACGGGAAAAAGCTTCTTCTCGTCCAGGCTGCGGAGGACGGCGGCCTCGTTGTCAGCCTGCATCACGCCGGCAACCTGCTGGCCATCGGCGGATCGAGCGATGTAGTCAAATGCTGGCATCAAAACACCATTGCGGATTGCGAATTGCGGATTGCGGATTGAACGACAACAACGGAACACCACAACGACACAAAGGACACAACGAATGACAAGACAAGACGACCTTTGAGGCTCGTCCTTATCGACCTGGACCAGTACCGTTGCATCTTCGCCATCTATGTGCCCGGATCAGGCTCTGCCTCGAGTTAACCAGTTAACGAGTTAACGCCGTTGCCGTTTCGCCGTTTGCCGCTGCGCCGTTGCTACGCCTTCGTGCTCCTGATCACTTCCTCCGGCGTAGTGATCCCGGCCCGCACCTTTATCCAGCCGTCCTCTCGCAGCAGCCTCATGCCGGCATGCCTGGCCGCCGTCACGACATCGCTGGCGGAGGTCCTGGCCATGATCTTCTCGCGAATCGCCTCCTGCGTCACCATCAATTCGTACAGGCCCGTCCGCCCGTGATAGCCCGTCCCGCGGCACTTGCGGCAGCCGGCGCCCCGCCAAAGCTTCTGCCCGCTCTCAAGTTTCAGGTCGGCTGGCAGCTTGTCAACCTGCGGCTGGTAGGCCTCCTTGCACTCCTGGCAGATCGTCCGCACCAGGCGCTGCGCCATGGCAGCCTCCAGGGTGCTGGCGACCAGGAACGGCTCAACGCCCATATCCAGCAGGCGGGTTGCCGCCGAGCAGGCATCGTTCGTGTGCAACGTCGAGAACACCAGGTGCCCGGTGAGGGCGGCCTGGATGGCGGCCTCCGCCGTCTCCAGATCGCGAATCTCGCCGATCATGACCACGTCGGGGTCGTGTCGCAGAATAGCCCGCAGGCCTCGCGCGAATGTCATGCCGATCTTGGAGGCCACCTGTATCTGATTGATGCCGTCCAGGTGATACTCCACCGGGTCTTCCACCGTCAGCACCTTGATCTCCGGGCTGACGATGGCTGCCAGGGCCGCGTACAGCGTCGTCGTCTTGCCGCTGCCCGTGGGGCCGGTAACCAGGATGATGCCGTGCGGCCGGGTGATCAAATCCTGGAAAACGCCGAAGGTATCTTCGCCCATGCCCAGTTGCGGCAGCGTGAACATTACGGTGGACTTGTCCAGGATACGCATGACGATGCCCTCGCCGTAGAGCATCGGTATGACGCTGACGCGGACGTCGATCTGGCGGTTGCCGACCTGGAACTTGATGCGCCCGTCCTGCGGCAGGCGCTTCTCGGCAATATTCAGGTTGGAGAGGATCTTGATGCGGCTGATGATGGCGTTCTGGAAGCGGCGGATCTGCGGCGGGACGGAGGCGTTTTGAAGCACGCCGTCGATGCGATAGCGGATGATGAGGTCTTTCTCGTAGGGCTCGATGTGGATGTCGCTGGCCCGCTCGTTGAGGGCCTCCAGAAAGATCTCATTGACCAGCTTGATGACCGAGGCCTCCTGGGCCATCTCCAGCAGGTCTTCGTTATCGCCGCCGGCTTCGCCGACGATCTCCAGGTCGTCGGTGCTCATCATCTCGTCGATGGTGTCGCCGCCGACGCCGTAGTGGTCCTTGATGACCTTGTCGATCTCGTCCTGGCGGGCCAGCACCGGCTGAATCTCCAGGCCCGTCAGCAGGCGCAGCTCGTCGAAGGCGTACAGGTCGAATGGGTCAGCCGTCGCCACCTTCAGCGTGCCGTTGACGCGGCTGACCGGCACCAGGTGCTTGCGATAAACGAGCTTGGCCGGCATCGAACGCAGCGTCTCCAGGTCGATCTGCACGTTCTCCAACT
>CAYQJH010000018.1:0-35364 GCA_964417755.1 uncultured Planctomycetaceae bacterium | reverse complement strand
ACTTCGTCCTGCTGCTGCGATGGGAACATGTCCAGCAAGCGCGTGATGCTGCCGCGCGTATCCCGCGTGTGCAGCGTAGAGAAGACCAGGTGGCCGGTCTCGGCAGCCGTCAAAGTCCAACTGGCCGACTCGCGGTCGCGCATCTCGCCGACGAAGATGATGTCGGGGTCTTCGCGCAGGCTGTCGCGCAGGCCCCGCTCGAAGCTAGGCACGTCGCGGCCGATCTCTCGCTGCGATATCATGGCACTGCCGGTGCGCAGGCGATACTCGATGGGGTCTTCAAGCGTAATGATGCGGCAGGCGCGGTCGCGGGCTATCCGCTCGACCAGCGAGGCGATTGTCGTGCTCTTGCCGGCGCCGGTGATGCCCGTCAGCAGCACCAGGCCTTGCTGGCGATGGATGATGTCGCGCCAGACACCGTTGGGAAAGCCGATATCCTCCACAGCCGGCGCGCCAG
Organism: uncultured Planctomycetaceae bacterium; assembly: GCA_964417755.1. Lineage (GTDB taxonomy): Bacteria > Planctomycetota > Phycisphaerae > SM23-33 > SM23-33 > CAYQJH01. Next base: position 34,907 of record CAYQJH010000018.1, on the reverse strand, counting down.
CCGGCAGGGCCCGAATCGCAATCGCCAGGCCGTCGTTCTCGTAGAAGCAGTTCATCCGATAATGCAACGTGCCGCTGGAAAACGAGCCGTCCGCCGAACGCGTCTTGGCCAGGCTGGCCAGGTCGTCTTCGCTCAGCAGGCACTTGGCCATAGCCTCGATTGTCGGGCCGTCCAGCGCCGCCGCCTTGACGCGATGCAGTTCGCCGTCGACGCGGTAGACCGGCTGGTTGCCGACCTTCATGTGAAGGTCGCTGACGCGCAGCGAGCCGTGCTTTTCAAAGAAATCCAGCAAGTCCTGCAGGCTGAACATCTCGCTGGCGCTGGCGGCATAGACCTTTTGATTGAGCGCGGGATTGACTTGCATGTTGTGTTACCTCCAAGATCAAGAAGACGAATATCGAATATCGAACAAGCAGCCGCAGAATATCGAAGGATGCTCACAACGATGGCGGTTGTTCACTTCGATATTTCCACCGGCCGAATCATGGGGCAACTTCCAGACAGCGAAGGACACCTTTGCCCGTCCGGCAGTAGAGCCGGCCATCCACCAGCGTGGGCGGCACGGGGCATTCCTCGCGCTCTTGCACCTTCGCTCGAACCATTTCGACGTATTTATCCGATGAAGTATCAACGATCACCAACTCTCCCGTGACCAGCAGCATCACGAGCTTATCGCCGGCCAGGATCATCTGCCCTCCCATGCCCTTCTTGCGCCAACGCACGTTGCCAGATAAAGGGTCCATGCACATCAAGGACTGGTTGGCCACCGGCGAATCAATGTATCCGTTGAAGCCGAAGACGTAGTCTTCATGCAGCATCAGTGGGCTGGCGTGCGCCCCCAACTGCTTGTTACGCCACCGCACGACGCCCGATGATAGTTCAACCAGCGCGCAGCCTTGATCGTAGGCGCTGGAAACGAAGACGGCATCGCCAATCGCAACAGGATCGGCGACGTTGGCGCCCCACTTGGTGGGCCAGGGCAACGACCATAATCTGGCGCCGTCGGACGGATTGACAGCCACAAGTTCAGCGGCTGCGAAGAAGAGCAGGCGCTTTTGCTCGTCAGGGGCGACTACCAGAGTTGGCGCGCCGTAGCCCGCCATCTTGCTGCCGCTATCCCACTTCGTCTGACCTGTCTTGGCATCCAAGGCTGTGCCAGCGGGGCCGACACTGACTATCACAAGGTTGTCATATAAGAGTGGTGAACCGGCAAAACCGCATTCGGGAAAATCAGCTTTCTGGTCGGCTGCCAGATTCCGGCTCCAGATTGGCTTGCCTGTGGCGAAATCAAGACAGTGAACTTGCCCATCACGGCTAAGCGTGTAAACTTTGCCATCCTGAATGGCCGGTGCAGCATGGGGGCCGTCGTATGCTCCATTGCCAGGCTCGTCCTTCATCCTTGCCATGGCTGGATAGTCGAACCTCCATAGCTCTTTGCCAGTGGCGGCGTCAAGACACCAGACGGTATCGTCCTTGTCAGCGTGGCCCAGCGTAATGACTTTGCCTCGGACCACCGATACCGGTGAATGCCCCTTGCCCACGTTGGCACGCCAGCTCTCTTTGGGCTGCGTCGACGGCCAGGTAGTGGCGACTGGTTCCCTTGTCTTCCCGTCGCGGTTGGGTCCGCGGTACTGGGGCCAGTCTTCGCCAGCAACGCTCATTGAAATGCCCAGCAGCAGGCTCGTGGCTGCCACAAAGATGACGAAATGCCGATGCCATGCCGCCTGCCCTAGCCGAACGAATCGAAATATGTCCATGGCCGCCCCTTATCAAGATACCATTATTGTTCAGTCTCCGAGAGTTGCTTTCGCAGGGCGGCGTTTACCTGTCGCATCAGGTCTACGTAGTCCATCTGGGCGGCGGTGAACTTCTTGAACGTGTCGCTGGCCACCAGCTTGTCGTGCAAGGCCTGAAGCTTGTGCTTGTCCTCGACCTCGATGATCTTGTTCTCAGCCTCCAGCTTGGACATCTTGTCCGACTGTGCGTGGTACTCCTCCAGCAGCTTGAGCAGATCGCTTTCGGCATTGAGGGCCTTGCGGGCCTCGCGAAGCTTGGCCGCCGCCGGCGACTGCGCGATTGCCTTGCCCAGTGAATTGGCCAGATCAACTATCTCGCTCATCGTGGATTCTCCTTATGATTTAGATCGTAACTAGTGGCACGGGCCTCGTGGCGCGGGCATCGCGGGCATCTTGCCCGCGTGTACCGCAGGCGTCTCGCCTGCGCCTCGCACCACGCAACAGCCTCTTGCGATCACTTTGCCTTCTTCAGCCCTAGGACAGCCATCACCTTTTGCAGGTCGCTCCAGACCAGGCTGCGGGTGGTTTCGTTGTAGTTCCGCAGGACGTAGGCCGGGTGGAAGGTCGGCATGACGGGGATGCCTTCGAGCCCCTCAGCCAGGTTGGGCAGCTTCTGCCACTGGCCGCGGAGCTTCGTGATGCCGATGGTTGTCTTGAGCAGGTTTTGCGTCGCGGGGTTGCCCAGAGTGACGATCACCTTCGGAGCGATGATCTGGAGCTGGCGAAGCAGGAAGGGCATGCAGGCGGCCACCTCAGCCGGCTCGGGCGTGCGGTTGCCAGGCGGGCGGCACTTGACCATGTTGGCGATGTAAACATCCTCGCGGCTCAGGCCCATGGCTGCGATCATCTTGGTCAGCAGTTCCCCCGCCCTGCCGACAAAGGGCCTGCCCGTGCGGTCTTCTTCCTCGCCTGGGCCTTCGCCTACGAATACCAGGCGGGCATCGGCATTGCCTTCACCGAAGACCACCGTCGAGCGCTGGCCAGCCAGGATGCACGCACGGCACTGCTGGACGCATTTTGCATTGAGGTCTTCCAAGGCCTGGCACTTCTGCTGGGCGGTCATCGGCGGCAGCGCAGCCAGCGATGGCGCAGCCGATGCTTCCTCGCACGGCGCATCTGCATTTGCCACCGCTGCAGGCTGGGGCAACGGATTGCGCCGGCGCGGCAGGAAGTCGCCGCCGATCTGCATCTCAGCCTCGATCAACTGCCTGGCTGCCTCTGCAAGTTTGGAAACGTCATCTGCCATAGGTAATGCGATTCATCATTATCAGTAGCTGGCATATGCTGCACCAATGGAAGCCCCCGCCGCAAGGCGCGGGATCCCCCTGCTGCCGCAGGGGGCTTGCTACCAGCCATGTAATGTACGAAAATATACGGCCCGCGGAGCGTCTTTGCAACGATTGCCCCAGGTGATATACTCGCCGGCTATGCAGCGTGTGCGCGTGAAAATCGAAGGCCTGCGCGATCCAGAGACCGCGATGAAGATCGCCCAGATCGGCGCCGACGCTATCGGCCTGGTCTTCGCCGACTCCCCGCGATGGGTCTCGCCGGAGCAGGCCCGCGACATCGTCGCCGCCCTGCCGCCGTGGGTCGCCACCGTCGGGGTCTTCGTCAATAGTGATGCAGCCACCATCAATCGCGTCGTCCAGCGCACCGGCATCCAGTACGTACAGCTTCATGGCGATGAAGGCCCAGAACTCCTGCCGCAGATCCAGGCCCGCTGCATCAAGGCCTTCCGCGTTCGCGATGAGTTCTGGCTTGGCCAGGTCCAAAGCTTCCTACAGAAGCTTGACGAAATCGACGGCCGGTGGAATCTCTCCGCCATTTTGCTGGACGCATATAATCCCTCTGCCGCCGGCGGAACCGGCAGCAGGTTCAACTGGGAGCTGGTCCACGAGGCGCGTCTATCAGGGGCGATGGCTGGCATCGATCCGATCATCCTTGCCGGCGGGCTGGACGCCTCGTGCGTCGGCGCAGCCATCGAACTGGTTAAGCCCTGGGCGGTCGATGTCGCCAGCGGCGTGGAGAAATCCCCCGGCGTGAAAGACCTGAAGAAGGTGACGGACTTCATCCGCGCCACGCGCGAAGGCGAGGAACTCAAAAGCGAGTTCTGGCGATGATATAGGAACAACTTTGGCAGCTTGCTTATTACAGGAGATGACCACATGACGGCTGTGACCCAAAACAAGGCGTTGAGCGACTACAAGGTAAAGGACATCACGCTGGCTGAGTGGGGGCGCAAGGCCATCCAGATTGCCGAGCACGAGATGCCCGGCCTGATGGCCACCCGGGCAAAGTACGGCCCGGCCAAGCCCCTCAAAGGTGCGCGCGTCATGGGCAGCCTGCACATGACCATCGAGACAGCCGTGCTGATCGAGACGCTTGTCGAGCTTGGCGCGGATGTTCGATGGTGCTCGTGCAATATCTTCTCTACGCAGGATCACGCAGCCGCCGCAATCGCGGCCGCCGGCGTGCCCGTCTTCGCCTGGAAGGGTGAGACGCTGGAGGAATACTGGTGGTGCACAAAGAAGGCGCTGGCGTTTCCCGGCGGCAAGGGGCCGCAGCTCATCGTCGATGACGGCGGCGACGCGACGCTGCTGATCCATCGCGGGTATGCGGCTGAGAATAATGCCGCCATCCTGGATGTGCCAACCGACAACGAGGAACTGGCCATCATCAATCAATTGCTCAAGGCCACGCTGAAGGAAGACCCGCAGTGCTGGCACAAGGTGGTCAAGGACTGGAAGGGCGTCAGCGAGGAGACCACAACCGGCGTGCATCGGCTGTACCAGATGATGGAGCAGGGCAGCCTGCTGGTGCCGGCCATCAACGTCAATGATTCCGTGACCAAGAGCAAGTTCGACAACCTGTACGGCTGCCGCGAGTCGCTGGTGGACGGCATCAAGCGGGCAACTGACGTGATGATCGCGGGCAAGGTTGCCGTCGTTTGCGGCTATGGCGACGTGGGCAAAGGTTCAGCACAAGCCCTGGCCGCCCTGAAAGCACGAGTGATGGTGACCGAGATCGATCCCATCTGCGCGCTTCAGGCGGCGATGGCCGGCTTTGCGGTTACAACCATCGAGGACACCCTGGGCATTGGCGACATCTACGTAACAGCCACCGGCAATTGCGACATCATCACGGCCGAGCACATGTCCAGGATGAAGGACCAATCAATCGTCTGCAACATCGGGCACTTCGACAATGAGATACAGGTGCAGAAGCTGAACGCCTGGCCGGGAATCAAGAAGGTCAACATCAAGCCGCAGGTTGACAAGTACATCTTCCCCGATGGGCATTGTATCTACCTGCTGGCGGAAGGCCGGCTGGTGAATCTTGGCTGCGCGACAGGCCATCCGAGCTTCGTGATGAGCAACTCCTTCACGAATCAGACGCTTGCGCAGATTTCGCTTTGGACTCAGCCGCGGCCGGTTGGCGTCTATCGCCTGCCCAAGAAGCTTGATGAAGAAGTGGCCCGCCTGCACCTGGAGCGGGTCGGGGCGAAACTGACGCAGATGACCGCCAGGCAGGCCGACTACATCGGCGTGCCGGTTGAAGGCCCGTACAAATCAGAACACTATAAATATTGATTAAGATTTTTATCTTGATTTTCCCGATTTTGGGTTATATCGTCAGGCCACACTTTGTTTGATTTCCACACGGACGAGGAAATTGCTATGGATGGCAATGGCTTTGGCGCGTGTTGCCGCGCGCGCTTTGCAGCCAGGAAGATTTCCCGCCAATGTTTTGGTAAGACATTAGCGGCATGGGTCTTAGCGGGACTGACTGCAATTGCCGGCTGCGGCGGGCCGCCCGCATCCACGCCGATGCAAATCGCCCTGTTCAACAAAGCAGGGTCGGCCAGCCAGCAGGTCGATGTCGATCAAGTCATCCAGGCTCGCAAATCCAGCGGGCCATACCGCGTCATCGAGGGCGATGTCCTGGAATTCCAGTTGCCGGCCCTTGCCCGCGGCAACGTATCCATGCCCCGAAATGACAGCCCCGTGCCGCCGGCTGAGACCTTCCTGTTCCGCGTGGGCGGTGACGGCAAGATCGTCCTGCCGGTCGGCGGCGAGCTTGGCGTCGTGGGAAAGACCATCCCCGAGATCGAGAGCACGATCGTCGAGGCATACTGGCCCAAATACCTGCTCAACAAGCCGGCCGTTGTCGGCAAAGTCTCGGAATATCGCAGTTTTGCGGTGACAGTCGTCGGGGCGGTGAAGGACCCCGGCACGCACCAGTTGCACCACGACGAGATGACGCTGGTGATGTCGCTGATGAAGGCAGGCGGCGTAATCGAAGATGGCGCCGGCTCGATTCGCATTACTCACGTTGGGGAGTCTCAGCAGGTCAAGACGGTGGCGCTGCCGATTCGCGGGCTGAATGTCCCCTTTGCCGACGTGGAAATCTCCGCGGGCGACATCGTGGAAGTCATGCGTCTCGATCCGCAGTCGTTTTCGGTAACGGGGCTGGTTAATCGCGGCGGCAATTTCCCCATCCCGCCCGGAACGCAGTACACGCTGGTGCAGGCATTGGCGATGGCTGGCGGCCTGCTGGACAAGGCCTGCCCCGAAATGGCGACCATATATCGCCGCGACGAGCAAGGCCAATTGCTCTCAGCCAATTTCCGCCTCAGCTCCCGCGACTATACAAGGGGCAGTTCCAATGTCATCATCAAGCCCGGCGACGTCGTAGCCGTCGAGCCGACGCCGGCAACACAGACTCGCATGTTCTTCAGCGACTTCTTCCGATTCGGATTTGGCATGGGAGCCAATTACGGCCTGAACAATTAGTGCTCTGTTACTCATGAAACGACGAGTGCCGCGGTTTACGGAGCGAAGCGAGTAACCACGTATCGCTCCGGCAGCGTGGTTGCGTCATCCCTTCGGGATTTCGCAAACCACGGCACCGGTCGCTGCTAAATGTGACTACCAGTTGGCAAGGATGCCACTATGGAAAAGAATGACCGCGGCAACGGCAGTTCGGCTTTGAGTCTTCAAACCATTGCCAGTCTGAACAACCGCCTGCGCGCCAGCCTGCTGCACGTGCTCTGGTCGCGGCGATGGACGGTGCTGGGAGGCATCGTGCTGGCCTTGGCGGTGACGATTATCTACATCCTGCAGGCCACCCCCATCTTTCGCAGCACGTCCCGGCTGTACGTCGACCAGCAGGGCCCCAGGATTATGAACGAGATGCAGGGGTATCCGGCGCGGTCGACCAACTTCCTTTACACCCAGTGCGAACTGCTTCGTTCCACGCCGATTCTGGCGGAGGCGACCCAAAGGCCGGAAATCGCCTCCCTCAAGACGCTGGCCGTTGCGAATCCGGTTGCGTTCCTCAAGGAGGCCCTGGACGTCCAGGTCGGCCGGAAGGACGACATAATAAGCGTCTCGCTCCTCTCGCCGTACCCGCAGGACGCCTCGCAGATCGTCAACGCCATCGTCGATGCGTACTGCGATTACAGCCGCAGCCAGAAGAAGAATACAGCCGCCGAGGTGCAGAGGATTCTGGAGAAGGAGAAGCTCAATCTCGATGAAGACCTCAAGGCGAAGATGCAGGCGATGGTGGAGTTCCGCCAGCAGAACGGTGCGATTTCTTTCGAGACCGAGCGCGGGAGCAACATCATTCTGCAGCGGCTGGCCAAGCTTTCGGAGGCAATGACGCAGGCGCAACTGGAGCTGATCGAGGCGCAGGCCAATCTCGAAGCCAGCAAGTCGGCTGCCGCAGAGGGGGCCGCGCGGCGTCAGTGGGGTCAGGCCAAAAGCGGTAGCGGCGCCTACTACGCCGGCGCCAGCGAAGAAACTCAACTTCGCGTCGAGCTTAACCAGCTTCAGTCTCAGCGGCTGACGCTGCTTCAGGAATGCACAGCCGACCATCCTTCCGTCCAGGCTGTGGAGAAGAAGATCGAGGCCAAGCAGGCGGATATCACCCGCCTGAACAAGGAGCTTGGCCAGGCCCAGGTCGATGCTGCCCAGCAGGATTACCTGGTTGCCCAGCAGCGGGAGAAGCAGACGCGCGAGTTCTTCGAACAGCAGCAGAATGATGCGCTGGGTCTCAACGCTCAACTGGCCAAGTACGCGATGCTCCAGAGTGACTGGGAACAGACCAAGAAGCTCAGCGAGATCCTCAATGACCGCCTGAAGGAAATCCGCGTCACCGAGGATGCCGGCGCGATGAACATCACCATCGTGGAGGCTGCCAACCCGGCGACGATTCCGGATCATCCCCAGAAGGTTCGACTGCTGAGCCTGGCGATCGTGGTCGGGCTGATCCTGGGCCTTCTGGCAGCCGTCAGCCGCGACTGGCTCGACCAGCGCCTCCGCAGCGCCGACGAGACGACAGCCGTCCTTGGCCTGCCGGTGGTTGGCGTCGTGCCCATGATGAATAAGCGCGCTAGCCTGCCGGATCGCGGACAGCACGTCCATCGCTCGCCGACGTCGGCTGTGGCGGAGGCATACCGCACCATCCGCACAGCCGTCTACTTCGGCCTGCCCAGCCAGCAGTCCAAGCGATTGCTGATTACCTCCCCCCAGCCGGGCGACGGCAAGAGCACGCTGGCCAGCAACCTGGCGATCGCCATTGCGCAGGCTGGGCAGAAGACGATCCTGATCGACGCCGACTTCCGCCGCCCGACGCAGCAGGACATCTTCGAGCTTCGCAGCGAACAGGGCATGTCAAGCGCGATGGCCGGGCGGGCGAGCCTGGAGCAGGTCATTCAGCACACTGCCGTCGAGAGGCTGGACGTGATTCCCTGCGGGCCGATCCCGCCGAATCCTTCGGAGATCATCAATAGCCCGGCGTTCCTGAAGGCGCTGGAAGAGCTGGGCAAACGATACGACTACGTGCTGATCGACTCGCCGCCTGTGATGCCAATCACCGACGCCCGCATCCTGGGCGCGATGTGCGGCTCGACGATACTGGCAGTCTGGGCTGGCAGAAGCACCCGCCGCCTGGCTGAGATGGCCCGCGACGGCCTGCTGAGCGTTGGCGCACATATCCTGGGCACCGTCATCAACGGCGCACCGGTCGGCGATGGGCGATACGGCTATGGCGGAAAGTACGGCTATTACGGCCGGTACGTTCGCGAAGAACGCGGCAGCGCTGGCTCGCCGCGGGGAGACGGGCTACACGGCGAGGCAGCCGTCACTGGGTCGGTAAAGGCTGAAAAATGAGCGTGATTCGGCTGTCGAGGCATTTCGATAGCTCAGGCATGGCATCACGATGCGACGCCGCCATCGAGACCATGATGGTAGCGTGCATTGCCTTCATGCCGCTTGCGATGGGAGCAGTGCATGCATGGAGCGAGATGGTGGTCATCTGCCTGGCTTGGGCAATGCTTGCCTGCCTGATGCTCAAGATCGTTTTCGACAGGCGGCAGAAGCTGGTTTGGACGTGGGCGTACGTGCCGATGGCCTTATTCCTGGCTGTGGCCGGCCTGCAATTGCTGCCGCTCTCAACAGGCCTTGTGGCGACGATCTCGCCGGCCACTGAATCAACCAGGCGATGGCTGCTGGGCGGCGAGGCTGCGCAGAACAGTGCGATGACGCTGAGCTTCTACCCGCAGGCGACGATGCACGACCTGCGCCTGGTGCTGGCGATCATGGCGATCTTCTTCGTCACGCTCAACGTCTACCGCACGAGCGCGCAAATCAAGCGCCTGCTTGCCGCCGCGGCGATTGTCGGCGGCATCGTCGCGATGCTGGCGCTGCTTCAGGATATCTCCGGCGCGAAGGAGATCTTCTGGGCGGTCCCCACCGGCGGACAAGACGCCACCTCAGGCCCCTTCCTGAATCACAGCCATTACAGCCAGTTCATGAATCTCTCCATCGCCGCAGCCCTGGCATTGCTGCTGGTCTGCGTGCAGGAGAGATTCAGCCGGGTGGGACTGGGTTTAGCTGAGGTGGTGGAACTTCTGTCAAGCCGGCCGATGTGGGTCATCTGGGCCCTGGCCGGCGTGGTTGTCCTGGGGACAGCCAGCGTGTTCCTTTCCCTCTCGCGCGGCGGCATGCTTTCACTGCTGATCGCCGGCACATTCACGGGCGTGGTGCTTGCCTGCGGCCGCGCGATGAAAGGCCGCAGTTGGGCCCTTGCCGTGGTGGCCCTGCTGGCGTTCATCTGCGTGCTTTGGATCGGCTTCGACGCAGTATCTTCCCGGCTGGCGAGCCTTCAACAGATGAAGGACCAGAACCGCTGGCAGATCCTGCGAGATATTGGCACCGCCTGGATGAAGTTCCCGCTGCTGGGAACAGGCCTGGGCAGCCACGAGTTCGTCTACCCCATGTTCGACCGCTCCAGCCTGCCCGCCCTGGCCAGCCATGCCGAAAACGAATACGCGCAGGCGGCAGAGGAAATGGGCGCCGCAGGTCTGCTGCTGGTGCTGGCCTTTCTGGGGATTGTCATCCGCAATTACATTCGCAACATCCGCGCAGCCGGCTCGAGTGCATCCGCGCCTCAGGCGGCGATCCGATTCGCAGCCTTCGGGCTTGGCATGGGGCTGCTTGCGGTGATGATCCACAGCCTGAGCGATTTTGGCCAGCATCTGCCCGCCAACGCCGCCTTGTCAGCCGTCTTCTGCGCCCTGCTGATCGGCCTGAAGCGAGTGGATCAATATGAAGAGACTCAACACAGTTCGATGCCGGCGGCCTTCATCAACTCAAAGCCCATCCGGGCACTGGCGTCGATTGTGGTTCTAGCCACTGCCTTCGCGTTGGTCTGCCAGGCAAACGATGCCCGCATGGCTGAGTCTGACAGCATTGCAGCCTTGCGAATGGAAAAGCCGCTGAGGGAGCGAAACTGGCGCGGCGACAACGACGAGTACAAGACCCTGATCGGCCATGCCGTCTCAGCCGCCGATTACCAGCCCAACGACGTGAAGCACCAGTACTGGCTGAACGTCTACCGCTGGCGAGCCATCAGCCGGGTGATCGACCCGCGGACGAACCAGATCGTCATGACAGGGCAATCGCTGGAGCATGCCCAGAATATTGTTCGGCAGTTGAAGCAGGCGAGGCAACTGTGCCCGACGTTCGGCCCGCTGTATTGCCTTTCGGGGCAGATCGAACTGTTCGTGCTGAATTCGCCGGATGGTGCGGAGGACATCCGCCGCGGCTACGCGCTGGCCCCGTGCGACGCGACAGCCTGCTTCGCAGCCGGCCTGCTGGATGCCCGCCAAGGCCGATACGATGACGCCGGGGTGAAATTCGCTCGTTGCCTGCGTCTTGATCAGGGCTATTTGCCGTCGGTGCTGGATGTGTACATCTCGCAGGTAGATCGGCCGGACCTGGCTGTTGACCTGGCCAAGGACAACCCCGGCTGGCTGATGAACCTTGTCGATGCCCTGTCGCGCAAGAACGCTCCCTCGGAATTGGTGCAACAGGCCTTCGCGAAGATTCGCGTACTGATGAAGGCCCGCTGCGAGCAGCCCGCAGCCGCGCCGGCAATGCTGGCCAGCTTTGCTCATCTCTGCCGGCAGGACAGGGATTATCTCGCGGCGGCTGACTATTATCGCCGCGCCCTGGCGAGCGAGTATGGGCAAGTGGATTGGCGGCTGAGCCTGGCCCGATGCCTGGTGAGCCTCGGCCAAAAGGACCGCGCCGCGAAGGAACTCGACATTTGCCTGCGTCTGCGCCCGGGATTTTCGCCGGCGATCAAGCTTCTGGATGATCTTCGCGGACCGGCTTTGGACTGAAGTTCGGTGGCATGACGACATGAAGACCTACGCAGTTGTTTACATCCTGGCTGGGCTGATCGCCATGGCGCTGACGCCGCTGGTGGCTGCGATGGCGCGCAGGCTGAGGCTGGTCGATCTGCCCGGCGTCCGAAAGGTGCATGTCTCCGCCACGCCTCGCCTGGGCGGGGTGAGCATCTTCCTGGCCCTGCTGGGCGGCCTGCTGCCGGTGCTGCTGCTGGACAACGTCGTCGGCCAGGCACTTCGCAGCATCAGGCCGCAGTTCATGTGCGTGCTAGCGGGAGGCACGCTGATGTTCCTGACGGGCCTGGTCGACGACCTGCGAGGCCTGCGAGCGCGGCACAAGTTGCTGGCGCAGTTGGCAGCCTGTGCAATCGTCTGCGTCGGCGGCGTGCGCATCGAAGGCTTTGTCATCGATGGCCTGGCGCGGATTTCGTTCGGATACTGGAGCTACCCGCTGACGGCTATCTGGATCATCGGCATCACCAACGCGGTGAACCTGATAGACGGGCTGGACGGGCTGGCCGGCGGCATCTGCGGCGTCGCGTGCGCGGTCATCGCCTTCTTCGCCGCCCAGACGAACCAGGCGGTGATGGCTGTTCTTATGCTGGCGATGCTGGGCGGGCTGAGCGGCTTCCTGGTGTTCAACTTCAACCCCGCCCGCATCTTCATGGGCGACAGCGGGACGCTGCTGGTGGGCTTCATGCTGGCAAGTTCCTCGGTGCTATGCGCCACCAAGGCCAGCACGCTGGTGGGACTGGCCTTGCCGGCCCTGGCGCTGGGAGTTCCGATCTTCGACACGCTGCTGAGCATCCTGCGGCGTCTTCTCCAGCGGCGAAGCATCTTCTCGCCCGATCGTTCGCACATCCACCACCGCCTTATGGACATGGGCCTGCGCCAGCGCCACGCCGTAATCCTGATCTACCTCGTGACGCTGATGGCCGGCGGGCTGGGCCTGTTCATGATGATCGTCCGCGGGACAGCCGCACTGGGCGTGTTCGTCTGCGTGGCCGTCCTGGTGGGGATCGTGTTTCGCCTTGTTGGCACGGTTCGGCTTCGCGAAGTGCTCTCTGCGCTGGGGCGCAATCGCCGCATCCATGTGGCCCAGCAACAGCAGCAGCAGGAATGCGACGACCTGCAGCTTCGTTTTCGAGCTGTCCAAACCTTCGCCCAGTGGTGGCAGGTGGTGCAGTATGCAGCCCAGCAAATGGGCTTCACCTCGCTGAAACTGGAGACAGCCAACCGCGACGGCTCGCCTTGCAGGATGGCCTGGACGCGACCGCAAAGCCAGGTGGAAGTCCCCTGCCTGGCCAGCGTGACCCTGCCTATCCGCCAGAGGCGCGCCGGCGGGCAGATGCGCGCGAGGATCGAACTGCCTGCTGAGGCATCCATCGAGTCCGCCGGACGGAGCATCAGCCTCTTCGGAAGGCTGGTGGATGAATTCAGCGTGGCCGCCCTGCCCGCATTGGCCTGCGCGGAGGCCTCAGCGGCCAGGCCGATCCCGATGAATTGCCAGACCAAGACCTCCAATAGCTCAGTGGTATCGCACGATAGAAGATGAAAATCCAGGCCATCATAACAGCCGCCTGCCCCGAGCCTCTGATGCCGCTGCTGAAGCGCATCGAAGCTTCGGCGATAGGCTCGCGCCTGGCCAAGGGCGCGTTCTGGTCGCTTGCGGGCGCGGGCTTATCCCGCGGCCTGGCGCTGCTGGCGTCGATCCTGGTCGCCCGCATGCTGGGCAAGACAACCTTTGGCCAGCTTGGGATGATCCAATCCACTGTCGGCATGTTCGGCGTGCTGGCGGGTTTTGGCCTGGGCCTGACGGCGACCAAGCACGTCGCGCAGTTCCGCCGTAGCGACCCGATGCGGGCTGGCAGAATCATCGCGCTTTCGAGCATGGTTGCCCTTGTTACCGGTGGCCTGATGGCCGTGGCCTTGTTCATATTGTCGCCCTGGCTGGCGGAGTATACCCTCGGCCAGCCAAACCTCTCGCCACTGCTGCGCATCAGCGCCGTAATGCTGTTCTTCAGCGCCCTCAATGGCTCGCAGACGGGCAGCCTGTCGGGTTTCGAGGCCTTCAAGAGCATCGCCCGCGTGAATCTTCAGGCTGGGCTGCTGGCCTTTCCCATGCTCCTCTGCGGCGCTTATTTCGCCGGACTTGCGGGCGCAGTCTGGGCGATGGCGATCAACCTGGCCGTCAATTGGCTGCTCAATCACCTGGCCCTTCGCAAGGAGTCAGCCCGCTGCGGCGTGCCGCTTGCATTTGCATCTTGCACCCGCGAACTGCCAATTTTGTGGCGATTCAGCATCCCAGCCGTCCTCAGCGGCGCGCTGGTCGGCCCGGTGAACTGGGCTTGCTGCGCCATGCTGGTCAACCAGCGCGGCGGCTACGGCGAACTGGGCGTCTACAACGCGATCCTCTGCGTCAAGCAGGTTCCAGAGATGCTGCTGGCCATGTTGATGGCCCCGCTGCTGCCGATGCTCAGCGAGTCATTCAGCCGGCGCGACAGCCAATCCTATAACAAGACGCTCCGATATGCCTTCGTCCTCTCGGTATGCGTCGTCGTGCCGATATCCCTCATTCAGGCCGCCGTGCCGGCCTTGACGCTGCTGCCCTACGGACAGGGCTTCCAAGGCCATGCCGGCACGGTGCAATGGCTGATGCTTCATGCGGTGCTGGTGGGGCTGTTCCAACCGTTTGGCAGCATGCTGGCCAGCATGAACCGCATGTGGCTTGGCTTGGCGTACAACCTGTCCTGGGGGGCGGCGTTTGCCGGCCTGACATTCCTGCTGGTGCCACGCTATGGCGGCGCGGGCCTGGCGGCAGCAATGGCCATTGCCACGGCTGCAACGTCTCTGCCCTGCGTCCTGTATCTCTACCTGCGCGAGAAGACGTTCGTCTGGCAGATACCGGGGCGGCCAATTGTGGCGGCTGTGCTTTTATCTTTCCTGCTTTGCATGGCCGCTGGGATCTATCTAGCCCCGCTGCCAGCGGCGAGTATCGGCGCGATGGCGGCCATCGGTCTTCTGGTTCTGTCCGCACGTTTGGCGCGACCGGGCAGTCCATCGCATATTTGAAAAGGAATAGCCATTGTTCAATTCGGTAAAGTCAGCGGCGGCAGATTTCGCCGGCAGATGCCCCGGCCTGCGGAAGTTGATGCTGCGCCGGCAGTGCAAACAGCATCCGCTGGCCGGCGATCGCGCGGTCGAATGGTCATGGATCGTCTCTCATCTGCCCGGGCACCCATCAAAGGTGCTTGACCTTGGCTGCGTGGAGTCGTCGCTGACGGGCATCGCCTGGCGGCTGGGCCACAGCGTTACGAGCGTCGACCTTCGCGAGATAGAGTACGACATGCCAAACCTGGTCTTCCTGAAGCAGGACGTCAATTCCCTGGACTTCAGGCAGGAGCCATTCGACGTAATCATGAACTGCTCGATGATCGAGCACGTGGGCCTGCCGGATCGCTATGGCTCGAGCCAGGTCTGCGATGGCGACCTGCTGGCCATGCGGCAAATGGCGACTTGGCTGGCCAAGAACGGGACGATGCTGCTGACGATTCCTGTTGGCCAGGATGGCCTGTTTGCGCCATATCACCGCGTGTACGGGCCGCAGCGTCTGCCAGCCTTGCTGGAGAGCTATCGCATCATCGAGCAGGAATACTGGCACAAGGATGCCTCCGCCAAGTGGAGGCTATGCGAAAAGGATGCAGCCCTGGCCACTCAAGGCCGCAAAGATTTTTACGCCTTGGGCCTGTTCGTGCTGGGAGGCCGGCCATGACGCTGCGAGCTCGCCTGGGCCGATGGAAGCAGCGGCTGTGCAACCCGGTTCGCACAGGTAGGCGGGCATGGTATCGCCTTCAGCAGCGGCGTCTGGGCGACCGCGATATCCTTTGCCAACTGGGCGAGATCAGGCTCTGCCTGCGAAGCAATTCGGTGCTTGCCGAGTCGCTATATGTGGGCGGTGAGTTCGAGGAAGGCGAGCTCAGGCTCATTCACTCGCTGGCCAAACCGGGTATGTGCGTGCTGGACATCGGCGCAAATGTCGGCCTGTATAGCGTGATCCTGGGCAAGGCCGTTGGTTCCTCCGGCCGGGTGTGGAGCTTTGAACCATATCCGCCGACGGCCGGCTACCTGCGGCGCAACCTGGCAATGAACGGCCTGGACGACGCAAGAGTGGTTGAGCAGGCGTTGTGCGAGAAGACGGGCACGGCGGCATTTCATATCTTTGCCGACGGATGCGACGTGTATAACTCGCTAGGCGCTCGGCTGCGGGAGCAGGAACACTTGCAGGCCCAGCGTGAGATCACCGTGCCGACGATATCGCTGGACGACTTCTGCCGGCAGGCTGGCATCACGCAGGTAGATCTCATAAAGCTCGACGTTGAGGGGGCTGAGGAGCGAGTCCTCATCGGGGCTGAGTCGATCCTCTCAAGCAGTCCGAATGCAACCGTGCTTGCGGAGATATATGAGGCAAGCGCCGCTCAGTGCGGCTGTTCGTCCGCCAGGCTGATCCGCCGGATGATGCAGTTGGGCTTTGAGGCCCTTGCGATTGACAGCCGGGGCGGCCTGACGCCAATCGATTCGCCTGAAACCTTCGGCGGGTACGCACTGTTCCGCAGGAACGGCCGGTGCGCCGCCCCGAGGGCAACAGCATGAGGAACGTAAGGCCTCAGTTTCAGGGGGCAAACATAGAAGGGTCGTTGCCGTTTTGTGGTGCGGGCGTCTCACCTGCACTCTCTTGGCATTGTCAGGATCTGCAGGCGAGGACGCCTGCACCACAATTGCCCCCTGTAACTGAGGCCTTACTGAGGAACTGGCCCCGCATCAGCATCGTTACGCCCAGTTTCAACCAGGCGGCGTACCTGGAGGCGACGATCGCTTCGGTGCTGAATCAGGGCTATCCCAACCTGGAGTACATCGTGATGGATGGCGGCAGCACGGATGGCTCTGCAGACATCATCCGTCGCCACTCCGACAAGCTTGCGTACTGGCAAAGCGCCAAAGACGATGGCCAGAGCGGGGCAATTGCAGACGGCTTCGCGCGGGCAAGTGGCGAGATTCTTGGCTGGGTGAACTCCGACGACATGCTGGTGGATGGCGCCCTGGAGGCCGTCGGGCGATTCTTTGCTGAGCATCCCGATGAGCAATGTGTTACTGGCTGGTCGATTCTAATCGATGCCGATGGCAGGCCGATGAAGTCGCGCGCGGGCCTGCCAATATGCCGATGCGGCGGGCAAAGCAGTTTTCGCTCGCTGCTTCTGCACGGCTGCACGTTCTGCCAGCCTGCGGCATTCTGGCGCGCCGACGCGTACCGCCAGGCGGGCGGCCTGGATCGCAGCCTGCGATTCAGCTTTGATTACGACCTGTTCCTTCGCCTTGCACGGCGGCGCAGGCTGGCATGCATCAAGCGGTTCCTGTCCTGCTTCCGCCATCAGCCCTCCAGCAAGACAAGCACGCTGCAGGATATTCGCCGGCAGGAAGATGCCATTGTGCTGGCCCGTCATGGCCGCGGCGAGGTGCATCCAGCCACCCGCGCGCTTCTGCGTGCCTGGTATAGCTGGCGCTTCACGCTGCAATGCAGGTTAATGATGCTGCGCCAGATGCTGGGCACCATCCAGCTGCCGCTGGCATACGTCAATCGCAACGAACTAGCGAATCCATGCACCGAGGAGGGCCCGGAATGCTAAACGCCGTAATCCTGGGCCTGTGCTGCCTTTTGTCGCTGGCCCACCCAGCCGGGGGCATCTTGCTGCTATTGGTGCTGGAAAGCAGCATCTTCTACCTGGGCTCGCTGGCGACTGTGCCGCTGCCGGTAGGTTATGCCGGGCCAAGCGACGTGATGATTCTGTGCATCCTGGCCGGGGCGCTGCTGCGAGCAAACAACTACGACATCCTGCCGCGGGAATGGCATCGTGGGCAAGTTGACTGTCAAGGCGTGCTTCAGCAGGGACCATCTCGCCAGTTCGATCTGCGGATCAAGAGAGCGATGATCCTGACGATAGTGCCCTACCTGGTCTGGTTTGGTTTCTGCGCCATCTGTTCGGCAGCGCCTGGCGATGAGACATGGACGGTCAACGTCCGCTCGGTGGCCAACTACATCATCCCCTGGGCGCTGGTGCCGGCGATCTGGCTCTGCCGCGACCAGGTGCGCCTCATGCGGCGGGGCATCCTGGCCATCGCATCAGCCACCGCCATCATCCATCTGGGCATTCAACTGCTGGATTATCGCCCGTTGATGACGGCTGCGTACTGGAGCTATCTCGGCGGCGCAACCGACTACGTTGAATCGGTAATTGCCAGGGAGGACTTCGTCCGCGCCCTGCCGGCCGGCGTGATGCTGATGCTGCTGGTGGGGATATATGCCTTCAGCAGCTACCTGCTGGAACCTTCGCACAGGCGGCGCTGCATGCTGCTTGCGGTGGCGATCCTGCAGTTTGCCGGCATCGGCATCACATTCACGCGCTCGCTGATGCTGGAGATCATCGCCGGCTGCGTGCTGGCCTGCATGCTGGCGATTCGCTCAACAGCGGATCGTCAAAGACTCAAGGAGAGCATACTGGCGAGCGGCCTGGTCTTTGCCCTGATGGCGGCTGTGATCATCCTGGAGCGGCCGGACGTTGCAGGTTTCTGGCAACAGCGCATGGAAAGGCTGGATGAGGACAGCCTGATATTCTCCACCGATACCCTTCGCGGGCAGGACAACCTGGCTGCCTGCTCCGCGATAGAAGATCGCCCGCTGCTGGGCTGGGGCACACCGCGGTCGCCTTCTCGCTACGCCCTGCGCGACGAGCAGACGCGCAACCAGGACATCCATCCCCTGCTGTCGGTTGGTTTGGTGGGGGGCCTGCCGTGCATCGCACTGGTGCTGCTGATGCAGGCCGGCCTGGCGGGCGGGGTGTGGATGAAGGCCAGGCAATCGCTTCCGCTGCGGGCGGCGGCAATGCCCGCCCTGGTGATCGTGCTGACCGCCATGCTGGTCATCAACACGATCGGCGCGGGCGGCACCTTCAGCGGGCGAGGCCTGCTGGCCTTTGCCCTCATGCTGGGCCTGGGCGCATCCGAACTTTCGCGCGCAGCCTCGATGCAACATGCTGAACAGGACGAAGCGTCCGTCATCAATGGCCTGTCGCCGGCACGGGAGGCACAGGCATGAGCAAGCCCAGAATCCTCATGCTTGCCCCCGCGTGCTACCCGCTGACAGGCGCCGAGTGCATCGTGAACGCCAAGCTGGTCCTGGCGATGCTGCGCGACGGCTGGGAGGTGGACGTCCTGAGCTTCCGCCATAAGGGAGTCTTCTATCCCGATGCGCCCGAAGCGCGTTGGCGGATGGTTCAGCAGCGGATGATCTATTGCCCGGCGGAGCTTGGGCGGCGATCTATCGGCAGGCTTTGGGCGGAGGCTTGGGGAAGCCTGCGAAGTGGCTATTGGATGCTCGGGGCCGGCTGGGCGCACTGGGCGGTTCGGCAAGGCCGGCGAATGCTGAAATCAAAGAGCTACGACGTGATCATGTCGCGGTCCTGGCCGGGCTTTTTGGCTGGGATGATTCTTGCGAAATCCACCGGCTGTCCGTGGATCGCCAACTGGAACGATCCCTGGCCGGATGCGGCGTACCCGCAGCCCTACGGACAAGGCAATCATGCGGCAAGACGCGATCAGCGCCGGCTGCTTGAGCAGGCAGCGGCGGCGGCCAGGTGGCACAGTTTCCCCTCTGAAGGCATGCGGCGGCACATGCTGCCGCTGCTGGGCCGGGGCACGCAGGACAAAAGCTCGATCATCCCGCATATCGCGATGACCATGCCGGCAGGCGCATGCAAGGCAGAGCGGCGCGATACATTCATACTTTCGCACGCCGGCAGGCTCGACAGCGCGCGGAAGACCGATGCCTTCCTTGAAGGCTTCGCCAGGTTCCTGCGGCCGTTGCGGGCCGGCACGAAGGTGGAGCTGAAGCTGATAGGCGACAGCGGCACGGCTGCCGCGGCCATAACTAGACTTGGCCTTGCCGGGCACGTCGTCAACACTGGAAGACTGAGCTATGACCAGTCGCTGTCGGCGATGGCCGGCAGCGACGTGCTTGTTGTCGTTGAGGCACAATGTTCCAACGG
Organism: uncultured Planctomycetaceae bacterium; assembly: GCA_964417755.1. Classification (GTDB taxonomy): domain Bacteria; phylum Planctomycetota; class Phycisphaerae; order SM23-33; family SM23-33; genus CAYQJH01. Next base: position 15,321 of record CAYQJH010000018.1, on the reverse strand, counting down.
CATCTTCCTGCCGTCAAAGTTTGTGGATTACGTGCAGGTGGGCCGACCCGTGCTGGCGGTCTCGCCGGCGGCAGGCACGCTTGCAGACCTGCTGGCCGCCCACGGCGGCGGGCTGCTGGCCGACAACACCTCCAGCGACGCCGTCGCCGAAGCTATCGACACGCTCTATCGTAGCTGGCAAGGCGGACAATTGGAGCAACGTCACCGCCCCGCGAAACTCCAGGCCATATATCGCGAGCAAACCATCCTGGACCAGCACCGCGAGATGTTTCGCGCAGGCGGCATCGGAGGCTGCGCATGATTCCAACCGTGCGAGTCATCATGCCTGCCTACAACGCCCGGAGGTTCATCAGGGCGGCCATCCAGTCGGTCCAGCGCCAGAGCCTGAAGGACTGGGAGATGGTGGTGGTAGATGATGGCTCGACGGATGACACTGCGGAGATAGTGGCTGGCCTGGGCGACGGGCGGATTTCACTGATTCGGCAGGAGAACTGCGGCCCCGAGGCTGCCCGGCATAAGGGCCTGGAAGGCTGCCGCACCGAATTTGTAGCCGCCATGGATGCAGATGACGAAATGGCCGATGATCGGCTGGAGCGGCAGGCGGCATTCCTTCGCGCGAACCCGCAAGTTTCAGCCGTGGGCGGGCAGATAATGTTCCTCAGCGAGGATGGACGCAAACGCGGCTTTGCTTCGCATTGGCCCCTGGAGCACGATGCCATCGTCCGCCAGATGCTCAAAATACGGTGCGCATTCTGCAATGCCACAGTGCTCTGTCGGCGTGAAGTCCGGCAGCAGATCAGCTACGAGCAGCGCGGCGGTCCGGGGGCCGACGTCGATGCCGCCTGCCAGATGGCCCGTCTGGGCCGCCTGGCGAACCTGCCGCAGGTTGTGCATTACGTCCGCATCCATGACCAATCCATACAGTCCTCGTTCGACCCGATAAGCCGGCTGCAGCGAACGCGATTTGCCCTTTCGCGGGCCTCTGCCATCCTGGCCGGCAGAGAAACGCCCTCCTGGCAGCAGTTCCTGGAGGAATGGAACAGCCGCAGCATCCTGCACCGCGCAGCCGACGCACGAGAGATGCTCCTTGGCCGCCTCTCGCGCAAGGCACAATGGTGCTGGCTCAACGGAGCGATGATCCCGCGGGGCTACCTCTACATGGCCGCGGCCGCCATGCTCGCGCCGGGGCGAGTGATGCGGCGAATGACTAACCGGCTCTTTGGCGGAGGATTCGATGACAGTCGTGCATGATCGAATCATCGCGAGCATAATGCCTCAGTTGCAGCGGGCAGACATGGAAGGATCGCTGCTATTTTGTGGTGCAGGCGTCTCGCCTGCACACCCTTCGCATTGTCAGGATCTGCAGGCGGGGACGCCTGCACCACAATTGCCTCGCGGCAGCCGGCTGTTGCGCGTGCTGGCCTCAGCGTTTGCCTGCGGGCCGCGATGGGGCAGTGAGATCGGCATGGGCTGGAACTGGGTGCGACACCTAAGCGACCTCTGCGAGCTGACGGTGATAACCGAGGCCGAGTTTCGCAAGGACATCGAAGAGGAACTTGCTGGCGGCCGGCTGGCCAGTCCGCCGCAGATGCATTACATCGATATCGGCCAGGCCGCCCGCAGGCGATGCTGGAACCAGGGCGACTGGCGATTCTACCTCGACTATCGCCGCTGGCAGAAGCAGGCGTGCGAACTGGCATCGCGATTGATCCAGAGCGGAAAGTTCGACCTGCTGCACCAGTTGAACATGACGGGTTACCGCGAGCCGGGCTATCTCTGGCAACTGCCCCTGCCGCTTGTCTGGGGGCCGGTCGGCGGGCATGCGCAAATGCCCTGGCGATTCCTGCCGGGCCTGGGCCTCAAGGGCAGCGTCTACCATGCCTGCCGAAACGTGCTCAACGCCGTGCAGATGCGAGTCTCGCGACGCGTTGGCCGCTGCGCAAAGCAAGCGGGGGCCGTCGTCGCAAGCACGCTCGCCGATCAGCAGGCAATCAAACGCATTCATCGCAGGCCCTGCCTGCTGATGAACGAACAAGGCAGCGCCAGCCTGCATCGCTGCAATACTCGCAAACAATCCGATTCCGCCGGCCCTCTGCGTATCGCGTGGGTGGGAAAGCTCGTCTCGCGCAAGGCCCTGGGCCTGGCTGTTCGATCACTGGCTGCCATGAAGTGCAAGAACGCAGCTACGCTGGAAATCGTCGGGGACGGTCCCGATGGTCCATCCTGCAAGGCCCTTGCCCGCAGCCTTGGCGTCGCGGATGCCTGCCGCTGGCACGGCGCGATATCGCATGAGGCAGCCTTGGACGTGATGGCATCGTGCGATTGCCTCATGATGACCTCGCTGCAGGAAGGCACGCCGGCAACATTGATGGAAGCGATCAGCCTGCACCTGCCGATCATCTGCCATGACGTGTGCGGCTTCAGCTCGGTAGTCGACGATAGCTGCGGAATAAAGGTGCCGCCGCGAAGCCCCACGCAAAGCGTGCGGGCTTTTGCAGCGGCCATGGATCGCCTGGCCGCTGACCGCGATTATCTTTCCCATCTGTCAGAGGGCTCTGCTCAGGCAGCGGCGGAGCATGCCTGGCAGAACAAGGCCAGGTGGATGATAGACGTCTATCAGCAGGTGCTGGATGCAGCAACCAGCCGCCCGCACACGTGTAACGCAACGGAGATGACTGTATGATTCAAACGCGGCATGATCCCTTTCGCATCCTCGGCGTGGACTTCGATCTGCTGGATTACCCGCAGGTCATTCAGCAGATCGAGCAGTGGCGAAAGGCCGGCCGGCGGTCGTTCGTGGCCGTCGCCAATCCCTACAGCGTTTCGCTCTGCCGCCGCGATGGCGAGATGGCCCGCGCGGTGGACCAGTCCGGCATGACGCTGCCCGACGGCGTCGGCGTGGTGATGGCTGCCAAGATGCTGGGCTATCCCAATCACGGACGCGTGACCGGCCCGACGCTCATGCTCCGCCTGTGTGATGAAGGGCGAAAGCACGGCTATCGACATTACTTCTATGGCGGCCGGCCTGGCGTGGCCGCTTCGCTGGCAGAGCGATTGACGCTCCAATTCCCCGGCCTGGAGGTGGCTGGGCATTACTGCCCGCCTTTTGGGCAGATCAGCGAGCTTCAGGATATCGCCATCGTGGACCAGATCAACGCCGCCCGGCCTGATGTTCTCTGGGTGGGCTTGGGCGCGCCCAAGCAGGAAAAATGGATGCTCCAGCATGTCGGGCGAATTCATGCAACAGCCATGATCGGCGTGGGCGCAGCCTTCGACTTCCATTCCGGCAATGTCAAGTGGGCGCCGTCGTGGATTCGCCGCATCGGCATGGAATGGGCGTACCGGCTGATGCTCGAACCGGGCAGGATGTGGCGAAGGAATCTCGAAAGCCCGCGCTTTCTGGCAGCCGTCGCGGTGCAGCGCCTGACCAGCCGAAGCAGCCGTTTGGCGCAGTAGCAGAAAAGGAGTCCGGCCATCAAACTTCCATGGTGCAAATATGTCTGCGTAGAAGACTGGATCGAAAGCCGCCTTGCCGGGCGCTCAGTGCTGCATCTTGGCTGTGCGGGCGAGAACCTCAGCAGAGGCGCCGAGGCCTGCCTGCACTACCGGCTCTCGAAGATATGCAGCGAGCTCTGGGGCGTCGAGATAGACAAGGCCGCCCTGGAGCAGGTTCGCTCTTTCACGTCGGCAGCTAATGAAGACGACCGACTGCGATATCTCGTCGGCGATGTGCAGAGACTCGATGACATCGGCATCGGCCGCAAGTTCGACGTGGTGCTGGCCGGCTCGGTGATCGAGCACCTGGACAATCCCGGCCTGATGCTCCAGGGGGCCAAGTCGCTCTGCAGAGCCGGTGGCGAAGTCATCATCGTAACTCCAAACGTCTTTGGCCTGATGCAATTCCTGCGCGTCCTGCTGCTGCGCCGCGAGGCGGTCAACCCGCAGCACACCTGCTGGTTCAGCATGCAGACGTTGAGCGAACTATGCCACCGCTATGGCCTGGAACCAACGCAATGGCACACGGGCTTTAGCCGCCGGCCTGCAAGCTGGTCGTGGTCGATCAAGCGCAGCCTGGGGCGAGCAGCCTTTACGCTGATGCCGCAGGTAGGCGGCAGCCTGATAGGCGTGTTCCGGCCGGTTGCATAGCCATCATGTCACAGGTATATTCCGCCGCTGTAGCAGATTCGTGCGAGTACAGATTTTTCAGCGGGCATACGTTAGGCCAACTGGAAGCCCCCGCCGGCACGCGGGGGGTCCCCCTGCTTCCGCAGGGGGCTTCCTAGGATAGCAAGTACCGTAGTACAGGAGACCTCGCGATGGCGACGGGATATTTCGATATACAGGTCAACGGGTACAAAGGCGTCGATTTTCAGAGCGACCAGTTGACGGCTGAGCAGTTGCACGCAGTCTGCCAGCATCTGGCCGACGACGGCGTTGCGGGCATCCTGGCCACGCTGACGACAGATCACGTGGATAGTCTGATCCGGCGGCTGAGAAGGATCGTGCAGTTCCGCGCCCAGGACTCGCTCATTGCACGAATTATCGCCGGCTTCCATATCGAAGGGCCGTTCCTGAACGAAACCATCGGCTATCGCGGCGCTCATCCTGAAGACGCTATCCATCCAGCCAACGAAGACGAGATGTCGCGCATGCTGGATGCCGCCGCCGGATTGACTAGGCTGGTTACGCTCGCCCCCGAGCGCGATGCCGGGCAGAAGGTCACTCGGATGCTGGTCAAGGCCGGCGTTCGAGTCTCGGCTGGGCACTGCAACCCCAACCTGGAAGAGCTGCAGGCCGGCATCGAGGCGGGCGTGACGCTGTTCACCCACGTGGGCAACGGCTGTCCGATGCAGATGCACCGCCACGACAACATCGTGCAGCGGGCGCTGAGTTTTTCCGACAGGCTGTACCTGTGCTTTATTGCCGACGGTGCGCACGTGCCGTTCTTTGCCCTGAAGAATTACCTGCGTCTTGCCGGCCTGGAGCGATGCGTGATCGTTACCGACTGCATGTCGGCAGCGGGCATGACGCCGGGACGATACCAACTGGGGCGCTGGGATGTCCTTGTCGGCCCGGACATGGTCGCCCGCGCGCCGGACGGCTCGCACCTGGTCGGGGCTGCCATCACCATGCCGCAGACCTACGCGAACCTGACGCAGAAGTTGGGCCTAAGCCCAGCCGACGCCCGGCTGCTGATCGTGGACAACCCGCTCACCGCAATTGGAATCTAGTTTCTGTTACTCGCAAGACGCTAGATAGGGTGCCGCGGTTTGTTCGCGCCGTAATTGCAGGTGAAGGTGCCGTGGTTTGCGGAGCGAAGCGGAGCAACCACGCCCCCGCGAACAAACGTGGTTGCTGGTGCCGTGGTTTGCGGAGCGAAGCGGAGCAACCACGCCCCCGCGGAACAAGCCCGGCTGGTTCGGGACTCTGGAATCCGAGGCATCTGGCCAAGACATTGCGAGTGTACTTAGCTTCTTTGAACGGTGATGAGAACAACAGCCTTTTCTGCCTTATTGACCATTTGGGCTCTATCTGCGTCAATGCTTTTCGACGATGAAGGAATTGAATCTTTAGCATATTCAGCACATAAATCAGCGATGAACTGTGACTTGATCGCATAGTTCACGTTTTGTGGGAGCGATCCCGTTCGATCTAGAGTTCTGAGCTGGCTTAAGGTGGCCGACACCATGCCTATGACTTCACCCGAAGCGGTCAACAATGGTCCACCGGAACTTCCCGGCTGAATTGGCACATCGATCTGGATATATCTTGCATCCCCTCGGATTCCGGTCGAGGAATTGATATGCCCGAACGTGATCTTTTGTTCCTGCCCTTGTATGTCAACAAGTGGGTAGCCGATGGTTGCCACCTCACTGCCCTTTGAGGCCGTGTCGCAAGCGATTAACGACAACCAAGGTGATTCAGCATTGACTTCTAATAGAGCGATATCACTGTCGCTGTCTGCTTTCACCAACCTTGCATCAATCTCTCGCTTATCAAATGTTGTGATGGTGATTTTGGAAGCATCTTTCACGACGTGGTAGCAAGTGACCAGATAACCATTGGAAACGAAGAAACCGGTGCCTCTTGTAATACCTTTCGAATGAACGTCTGGCTTCTCAGGCGTGGCATGCTTCATCTTGCGCTGTGCTTCCACAAAGCGAGCTTCTTCTTCCGGCGTTCCTCCAAATACAAATGCATAGGCATAACCTTCGGAGTCTGTGGCCACTCCGCGGCCAGATGTTAGCCCGGTAGAGGTCCATTCTCCCTTCAGAGTTCGCCCATCCTCAGAATGCATGGTTACAGTTCCCCCGCGACTCTTGGCGCTTCCATACGCATACAACGCCACACCTGACGCCTTGATGCTTGTCTTCTCACTGATGACTTCCACTCGCCCCGTCCCATCCCAAAAGCTCATAGTCACGTGGCCATGATATACTTCGTCGTGCAGCGTATCGTACCCGATCACTGGACGTGTTGCAGAACATCCAATCATGAACATTATGTTGGCCAAAAGGCAGAAATAGAACGTCCTTTTGGTCAAGAAGGCGTGATGCTGCATGCTGACGACCCACTGGTTACTCATCTTTGTCCTCCAACTGTAGCTTTGCGAAATCAAACAGAAAGGTTCGCATCATATTATCGACGACCTGAGCGACAACATTGGCAGGCCGACGGCTGGCCGGTGCAAATATCATGAAAGCTCCGATAGTTGTGTCAATGTACTCCCGGTAGGAGAAGCGGCGCAAGGTCTTCTCATTATCTTGGACTTCAACTTCCAACAAATAGTGATCCCGCGCCGTCGCAGGAATGAGTGAGAGAGTCAAACCTGATGCAAAACCCGATGCCTTGGCTGCCGCCATATCACCATGATTTTGCATGGTGATTATGAAATGATATCGCGCATTTCCCTTGGCTTCCGCAAATCGAGAAAACAACTGGCTCTCTGCAAAGCTCCTCTTGACTGACGCGTCCAACAATGTCTTGGCTGCAGGATTCTCCTCCATTTGAGTAATCCATTTAGTTTCATAATCCACTGGGACTTGTGGATGCGAAGGGTCAGGCGCCAGTGCTCGCAAGGGCAAACAATTGCCTGGTTTGCTCATCGCGCAACCAACCGAATGAAAAGCCAGTAAGGCGAGGAGAATCCTCGTCAATAGAGCGAAGAGACGCCCCATGAAACACCTCAACGCAGACATTTCAAATTGCGTGATCCATTGATGCCACCATCAACGGCTTTGACCTGACTGCCCACGCCGCCACAAGATGCCCGCAAGCGATATTCTAGAGAGATTCACGATATCTGGAAAGATCCATCAGTGAAAGTATTGCAGATGCCACCGGGACCGGCGGCTTCCTTTGACACGTTTCTTGCGCACATATCTGTCACATCAAAAACATGAAATCGGTTCTGCGAGTGTTTTTCTTCTCTTGTTCAGCCAAAGGCTTACGGCCTGGCCACCTCTTTTTTGACCATCTTTCTGCGCACAAAGTGGGGCGCGACGCGCTAATAAAGGGCGCGGATAGTGCGCCTGGACTCAGGACACCATTAGACCAACTGGAAGCCCCGGCTCGGAAACGGGTGCACGAGATTATTTCATGCAACCGTAACTGGAGTTGTTTGACGCCTGGTTGCGAATGAAAGAGAGTAGAAAGTGGAGAGTAGACCGCAGTAGAAGTTGCTGGCGATGCGTTGCTGCAATAAACAGGTGAAAATCGAACGAAATCAAACAGAATCGAACAGAACTGAACAGTACTCAACAGGCACTATAGTCGCAAATGCAACAGCACCGGCATGTTACGACTTTGCATAGATGGATGCAGCGCCAAGCGTCTTGGGCACAGGTCAGTTTCCTTGCACTAAAGCCCTCCGCTTGCGATATGCTGGACAACTCGCAGCCGGCTACGGCTGAGAGTGCGAGTACATCAATGAAACATCTCTTGGACATGACGCCCGCCCAGTTGACCGAGGCATTGACCCGGATGGGCCAGAAGGCCTTTCGCGCCAGGCAAATCCTGTCGTGGATCTTCGGCCGGGGCGTATGCGACTTCGAGAAGATGAGCGACCTGTCGGCGGAGCTTCGGGCCGACCTGGCCAAGGAATTTGCAATCCTTACCGGCCAGGTGGTCAGCAGGTCTGACAGCAGCGACGGCGTCAGCAAGTTATTGCTGCAATGGCCTGACGGACAGAGCGTCGAAACGGTGCTGATCCCCGCGGACAAGCGGGCCTGTGCGTGCGTTTCCACGCAGGTGGGTTGCTCGCTGGAATGCACTTTCTGCGCCTCCGGCCAGGGCGGGCTTGTGCGCAACCTCACGGCCGGGGAGATCATCGAGCAGATCGTGCAGTTGCAGTTGGCCGCCGGGCAGAAGATCACCCACGTGGTGTTCATGGGCATGGGCGAACCGCTGGCGAATTACGACGCGACGGTCGCGGCGATTCGCGCGATAGTCGATCCGGCCCGCATGGGCATATCCGCCCGGCGGGTGACGGTCTCGACGGCGGGCCTGCCGCGCCAGATCCGCAAGCTGGCCCGCGAAGACCTGCCCGTGACGCTGGCCATCTCGCTGCATGCGCCGAGCGATGCCCTGCGCCGCCGCATCATGCCCAAGGCAAGCTCTTCCATCGATGAGATAGTCGCAGCCGCCAACGAGTTCTTCCAGGCCTGCAAGCGCGAAGTTACCCTGGAGTACATCCTGCTGGAGGGCGTCAACGACACCAATGTCTGCAGCGAGGCGCTGGCCCGCATCGCCCATCAACTGCGTTGTAACGTTAACCTGATCCGATATAATCCAGTTTCGTCCGCGACGTATGCAGCCCCATCGCAGGCGGCTGTCAAGATGTTCGCCCAGCGGCTGCAGCGCCGCGGCGTGAACGTGCAGGTGCGGCGCAGCAAGGGCGGCCAGGCCGACGCAGCCTGCGGACAACTTCGCCAAAGACTGGAGAATAGCAGGTGAGTTGAATGGTGGTATTTTGATCGTCCGACTCGGCTCAGCTTGGCAGGTGTGATATCGCTTCGCTCAAGAGCAAAAAGCTTGGCATGCCCGCTCGCTCGCCACTCAGGAAGAAGGCCCCCTGGGCGAGCAATGACCTCGACGTGCAGATCATGCTGCGCTTCAAGTCGGGTGAGCAGGCTGCCTTCGACGAACTGGTCGAGCGAAACACGCCCAAGATTCACGCCCTGGTCTACCGCTTCCTGGGCGACGCATCGCAGGTGGAAGACCTCTGCCAGGAGGTGTTCCTCCGCGTCTACCGAACAGCCGCGCGTTATACCCCCACCGCCAAGTTCAGCACCTGGCTGTACCGGATCGCGGCGAACCTGTCCTTCAACGTCCTTCGCTCTCGCGGCAAGGTGCATCCGCTGCCGCTGGATACCACCGGTGGCGATGATGGCGAAGGCTTCCAGCGCGAAGTGCGAGACAATCGCAGCAGCGGCCCGGACGAGGGGCTGACCAACCTGGAACTGCGGCAGAAGGTGACGCAGGCGATTGACCAGCTGCCGGAGAATCAGAAAGTGGCGATCATACTAAACAAGTACGAACATAAAAGTTACGAAGAAATAGCTGAGGTCCTCGATTGCACTACGATGGCTGTAAAGAGCCTGCTCAGCCGGGCGCGGTCAAACCTGGCAGACTCGCTGGCCAAGTATGTTAAGAACCGATAGGAGATATGGAAGCCCGCCGGAAGGTGGGGGACCCCCGTGCTTCCACACGTGGCTTCCTGGCGACTTCTCTGGCGGATGGCAAAATTCACTGGCCGGGGCGAATCCTTTATTCGCCGTCGGTGTTGAATGAATAGGCAGCCATGCGGATGCATGGCAGAAGAACCGTGAATGAAGAACTGACACAATTCGAACAGGAAGAACTCAGCGCGTACTTCGACGCTCAGCTCGATCAGGCGCGGGCCGACGAAATCCGGCAGTTGATCCACACGGACAACACCTGGAAGCGGGCTTATGAGCAAATGACCGAAGTCGATGGGTTGCTGGATCTCGTCGATGTGCCGTCCGTTCCTGCCGATCTGGCCGAGCGGATCGTCGCCGACGTCCGCAGCCGCGAGCGCGGGCTGCTGATTCACCTTCGTCGTCTGGCAAGGCCACTGGCGGCGGCAGCCGCTATCGCGCTGGTTGTAATTGTCGGCTGGCAGATCGAGCAGGCCCGCAGGGGTGCGGGTGTTGAAGTAGCCAAGCCGATCGTGACTGAAAGCCCTGTCATTGCGGAACTGAAGGACCTGCCGAAGGAAGACCAGTTCGCGGTGCAGAACCTGGACTTTGTCAGGGACTACGATGTCCTGGAGAACTTCGAGACGATCCAGGCCATCGAGAAGTTGGAAGACGGAAACGGATGAAGATCGCTCGTTACATTCTGGCGGCTGTGAGCCTGGCCTTGTTGGCGCACTTGGCGCCGGCAGGGCAAGATGCAGCTACCACCCGCAGGCCCGCAGCCGGGTCGATCGAGGCCCAGCTTCGCCTGAAGGCGCAGCTCAAGGCTGAGTCCGAGGGCATGACGCTGGCGGCTGCCATTCGCCACAACCGCCAGGAATGGAACAACCTTTCGGGCGACGAGCGAGATGCATACCGCCGCAACGTGCTTGCCTTCTTGCGGAAGGACCCTGCCGAGCAGGAAAAGCTCGTCAAGCATTATGATTCGCTGGTCAAGCTTCCGCCGGCCAAGCGCGAGGAATATCGCCAATACGCTAAGTGGGTCAAGTCGGTGGTCGATGAGCTCAGCCCGCAAGAGCGGCAGATGCTGCTGACGATTCCGCCAGCCGACCGCGCCAAGTGGCTGACGCAAAAACATGCCGAGTTGACAACACAACCAGCCGGGCAATAGACACCTGGGGGACTTGGAGTGCGGCGGCATCGACGCCGCTTTGGCTTCTACATCTTCCGTGTGAAGCGCATCATCATATCGCCCCCGATATCAAGCGTCTCCGCCGGCTCCAGGCCTGATTCAGCAATCAATGCCTCGGCATCAAGACGGGGCAACTGCTTCAATTCCTCCGCCACGGCGGGCACTTTAGCCTGACTGCGGAAGATTACAATTTCATCAGCCAGGTGCTGCGAGATAAAGCTCTTCAGCACGTTTGAGCCGCCCTCGACGAGCAGATAGGTCCACTGCCTTCGGCCCAGATCACTCAGCAAGGCCGGCAGGTCCAGGCCGCGCGGCGTAACATCAAGCGCCAGCAGTTCCAGGCCCGCATCGCGAAGGGCCAGGGCGTGGGCTGTGTCGGCCTCCAGCGCCTGTCGGGAGGCAGCGACAATCACGCTCGATTGGCGTGCGGTCTTGACCAGTTGGCAGTCCATCGGCAGGCGAAGGTGAGTATCCAGCACGATGCGGGCCGGCTGGCCGCCCTGCCCGCTGCGATTGTTCAATAGCGGGTCATCGGCCAGCACGGTATTGATGCCCACAAGAATGCCCTGGCAAAGGCCTCGCATCTGGTGGACCTTCTGGCGCGACGGTTCATTAGAAACCCACCTGCCCTGGCAGGCTGGCAGGGCAAGGTAGCCGTCGGCGGTCTGGGCCCACTTGCAGATGACCCATGGCCTGGCGCTTGTTCGCAGCGTTATGTATGCCGCCAGCATCTGCCGGGCGTGTTTTTGGAGCACGCCGCAGACGACATCGATGCCGGCGGCCTTGAGTCTTACCAGGCCATTGCCGGCCACGCGCGGGTCTACATCCTGCATGGCGCCAACTACTTTCGAAAGTCCGGCGGCCACAAGCGCATCGGTACAGGGAGGTGTCTTACCGAAATGGCAGCAGGGCTCGAGAGTGACATACAGCGTTGCGCCCTTGACGTCATAGCCGTTGGCGCGGGCATCGGCGATGGCCTCGATCTCCGCGTGAGGCCCGCCAAACTTGCAATGGTAGCCCTGGCCGATCACGACGCCATCACGGACGATTACCGCGCCCACCATCGGGTTGGGCTCAACGCTGCCTCGCCCCCGCCGGGCCAGATCAAGCGCCATGGCCATGAAATGTTCGTCAGCCGTCATATTAGTGTGGCGCGGGCATCTTGCCCGCGTGTACCGCAGCCGCGGCGGCCACGAAGAATTTGCGCGAAGGCAAGGTACTTGCGGTACGTGCTAACCGGCAATCACCATATCTGCGATCTTGCGGGCCTGCGCCACCAGCCGCTCAGCCGTCTGCTGATCCTTGGCCTCTGCCACGATCCGCATGATCGGCTCGGTGTTCGATGCCCGCACGCTGAGCCAGCCCTCGCTGAGATCGATCCGCAGGCCATCGTCTTCATTGAACTTCGCGCCCGCGACCTTGGCAAACTCAGCCTTTGTCGCAGCCGCCACCGCGCCGGCCACCCCAGCGGGGCATGGGAACTTCGTCTTCACGAAGACGTAGCTGGGGATCTCCGCCACCAGTTGGCTGATCGTCTTGCCAGTATCAGCCATGTATTGAAGGATGTACGCCATGCCCGTCAGGCTGTCGCGAACCGGCACCACGCGCGGCTCCATGATGCCGCCGTTGCCCTCGCCGCCGAAGATGCAACAATCGCGGGCCATCGCCTCAGCCACGTTGGCCTCGCCGGTCGGCGCGCGAACCACGCTGCAGCCGGCGGCGATGGCTACGTCGTCGATCATCCTGCTGGTGACGAGGTTCGTGGCGATCTTGCCCTTGCGGGTGCTCAGCACGTAGGCAGTAGCCAAGGCCAGCGTGTACTCCTCGCCAATGAAGTTGCCGTTCTCGTCGACCACGACCAGCCGGTCGGCGTCGGGGTCCTGGGCAAAGCCCACCGCGGCCTTCTGGCGGCGGACCTCTTCGCCCAGTTGTGTGATGTTTTCTTTGATCGGCTCGGGTGTGTGGGCGAACAGGCCGGTTGCCTCGCTGTTGAGGTGCTTCAGCTCGCAGCCCAGCCGGCCAAGAAGCATCGGCGAAGGCACGCAGCCAGCCCCGTTGATGCTGTCCAGCACAACCTTGAACCGCTTGGCTGCGATGCCCAGCGTATCGACTAGCTCGCAAACGGCATCCACGTGTTCGGCATGAACCTTCGTGTTGCGGGTAAGCTGGCCCTGGTGGACCGAATCAGCCAGGTTGAACTTCCTGGACTGCCAGATCTCCTTAAGCCTGGCCGCCGAACTGGCCGTCAGAGCCGGCCCGCTGGGCTGGAGGAACTTGATGCCGTTGTATTGGATCGGATTATGCGAGGCGGTGATGATGACCCCGCCGTCAGCCTTGAGGCGCGTGACCATCAACGCGATGCTTGGCGTGGTGGCTACGCCAAGGTCGATGACATTCACGCCGCTGGCCATCAGGCCGGAACAGATCGCGCTGTGCAGCATCAGGCCCGATGGCCTGGTGTCGCGCCCGATGACGATGGTCTTGCCCGCGCCCAGCATCGTGCCGAACGCGCAGCCGAACTCGCAGGCTATCAGCGGCGTCAGCGTCGTGCCAACGCTGCCGCGGACTCCCGAAACGCTCACCATCAAACGATCCGACAACATCTCGACTCCTTCGATTTCACCTAATCAATCTTGGTCTTGGCCTTTCTTAGGAACAAGATAGGTTCACCGTACAATCCTCCGCCAATTGCTCGAAGTTGGTGAAAGATATCGACATTCCTGCCCAACTTACTTGCCCAAGTTTCCGCCTTCATTTGGAGAGCCGCGTGTGTGGGTGTGTTCCCGATAGCGAAAATCGCGACCTTTTGAAAACCTTCTTCAAAGCCTTCATCAGGGCAGGGGGCATAACCAAGAGTTCTGAAAGCCATCTTGAAAGCTTCGAGTGTTTCTTCCCTGGGAACGCTTGCGGGCCAGTACGCGAAGTCGCTGGGCCACCACCACCTGCTGTTTTCCTCAGCGGCCCATGCAATACAGTTATAGCGATTATCAACGGGGCTCTGTTCTGTGAAGGTGCCGGGCAGTAACCGCGGGAATCTTATCTTATCGGGAACAAAAGCCACGATCAGATATACCCTCGCTGCGTCCCCCATCGCAACCAATCTTCGGTCATCTTGACGATATCGCCACTGTGCTCCGGCGGCACGGGATCATCGCCTGTTATCGCGGTTAAAGCCCAGAACCAGTGGTCAGGTTGTTGTTGCAGTTCCTGCAGAATCAGCGGTACGGCTCGATCGCCCAGCCCTATGATCCTTTGATAGGAAAAATTCATCGAGATGGCTGTGACCGATGACATATCCTGGGTCTCTTTTCGCCAGCGCTCAGCGAGTGTGCCAAAAAGGTCCTGCTGAAGACTAGATGTTGTGATTTGACCGTAAACGACTGGAGTGTGGATTATAGTGCTCCAAACTCTGATTCGTTCATGTGTCGTCCAGTCGAGTTTGGATTCAGTAGTTGTTATTGGCCACTTTAGCTGAGTCATGGCTTCGGTTCTCCGTTTAACTCTAACACCATGATGCCAGTCTTATCAAGCGCCGTTGCGATCACTCTTTCCTTGGCCAAGGCGCGGTTGATGGCCCGTGAGAGGGATTCGAGATCAGAGGAATCCATAGCGAAGAATGATTCGATTTGCTGATCGTTCTTTACCGATACAATCTTCAGTTGATGAACAACGACAGCACCGTCCAAGGTCGGAGCTTGTTCCGGAGAGAATATAGGCCGTATGTCAGTGTATATGGTCGCGTCAACCATTACTTGATCGAAACTTGTAGCTAAATCATGAGCCTTTGAACTGATTCCGAGAGGAACGTGCATATCCAGCGCCTGGCTAACATCACGTTCAAGTGCTGCCCAATCAACGGCGGCATCATCCCTTTCCAGAAGGCTCTTTGCAGTTGAAACCACCTCTTGAACCATCTCGTCTTTAGAAAGTCCAAGACCTTGTCGTGTGCGGTAAAGGCTGGCAAGCACGAGGACGATATCTTCATATTCCGTTGACTTGCCGCCGAGCTGCTTTGCCAGCGATTCAGCCAAGTCCATGGGGGATGCGGTAGGTCTGGCCTGTGCTATTGCCTTAACAATGCGCGTTCTTCGCTCGCCATCAAGCAAGACAAGGTCCTTGAACGGTCTCTTGTGTGCATCGGGAATCCGTAAGCGCATTCACCGTCTCCCTATAGGATGATATTTACCTACCTCGCTTCCACGACGACATTAGCTCTGCTGATGCAAAAAGTCAACCGATGGTTTGCGACGATAATCTAATCGGCTGCACACGCGCTTGAGCTTTCGACCATTGATCCATATCATCACGCAAACGATGACCGACGAATCCCCGGCACAACTCGACACCCCCGCGATGCGGCAGTACAAGTCCATCAAGGACCAGTACCCGGACTATCTTCTGCTGTTCCGCATGGGCGATTTTTACGAGATGTTTTACGAGGACGCCAAGCAAGCCTCTCCGCTTCTGGAG
>CAYQJH010000017.1:0-35891 GCA_964417755.1 uncultured Planctomycetaceae bacterium | reverse complement strand
CGGGAGGCTCTCCCAGAGGTTTTTCGGTTGACGCACCCATGCGGATTCTATAATCTATATCCTTTGGCATTGTTATGTTGAGAAGGTTTACACAAATGTTCAGGCCGGGAGCTTTGAATATGACTTGCTCCAACAAGGTCCAAGCCGGTGTTTCGGCATAGGGCCATGTCGGCTTCGCGCCCAGCGGCCTGTGGAGGTACACAGGAACCTGGGTAGATTAGCAAAGGCGCATGCGTTGCGCTTTTTGCTGGTTTTGCACGGGTATGGCAACCGAGGGCAGTGCGGACAGCGGCAATGCGAAGCTGTGGCTTGAAGTGGACAAGGATTTGCTCCACTTTTTTTATTGGATGCAACTTGCTGTGCAATCATGGATGCGATGGCAGAAAAAACGTAAGGAATAATATGAACCAGGAACTGCTACGTATCGTTGATGGCTTGGCCAGGGATCGCAACATCGACAAAGAGACGGTGTTCGAAGACCTGGAAGCCGCGATGATGTCGGCCATCCGCAAGAACAACCCAGCCGTCCAGGACGTCGCCGTCCAGATCGACCGGGCCACCGGGGACATTACGGCATCAGTGGATGGCAAGGCGATGGCCATGCGAGACCTTGGCCGCATCGCAGCCCAGACCGCAAAGCAGGTAATGATTCAACGCATCCGAGAGGCTGAGCGCGGCAGCATTTATGAAGAATACCTCGACCGCCGCGGGCAGATCATCACAGGGCGTGTCGCCAGATGGGAGGGCGGCAGCCTGATCGTGGATCTCGGCCGGATCGAAGCGATCCTGCCCAAGGGCGAACAGATTCCCGGCGAGTCAGCCGCAGCGGACGAGCGCCTGCGGGCGATGGTTTTGGAAGTAAAGGAAAGCCCCAGCCAGGTCAAGATCATCCTCTCGCGCACGCATCCGGATTTCATCCGGGCCATGTTCGAGCTGGAAGTGCCCGAGGTCGCCGAGAAGATCATCGAGATCAAGGCCCTGGCCCGAGAGGCCGGCTATCGCACGAAGGTGGCCGTGACGAGCCTGGACCCGAAGGTAGACGCCGTCGGCGCATGCGTGGGCATCCGCGGCAGCCGCATCAAGAATATCGTCGATGAATTGGGCGGCGAAAAGATCGACATCGTCCGCTGGAACGATTCGTCGAAGGTCTTGATCGCCAATTCGTTGAAGCCGGCTGAAGTTGCCGAGATCGCCCTTTGCTTTGAACTGGGTCGGGCCACTGTCGTAGTAACCGATGACCAGCTTTCGCTGGCTATTGGCAAGCGGGGCCAGAACGTCCGCTTGGCTGCAAGGCTCACCGGCTGGGACATCGACATTCTCACGCCGACCGAATTCAACGCCGGTCTGGACACTCTCGAAAAGACGCTGCGAAGCGTTGAAGGCGTCGAATCCACCGTCGTCGATCAAATCATCGCAATGGGCATGGTTACGGTGATGGACGTCGAAGAAGTTGGCGCCGATCCGCTGGTGAATGAGCTGAATATGGATCGGCAACTGGCCCAGAGGATCATCGCAAGATGCTCCGAGGAAGCCAAGAAGGTCGCCGAACAGAACAAAGATAAGGCCCGGGCCGCCGCCAGCGCAGCCGCAAGTGCACCGGCAGAGCCGGCCGGCGCGGAAGAACCCGCTGAAGCCAGCCAGCCGGCAGAGGGCGGACAGCCCTGAGGCCCCGGGCGGCAGGTTGGTACGGGTGCCGTGGTTTGCGAAGCGGAGCAACCACGCCCCTGCGAATGTGTAGATTTGTTGAATTGCAGCCGGCTCGGCTGAAATGTTTCAGCCGGCGGTTGATGGACTCATTGCCGGGAGGTTTTCTTGGCAACACGCATATTTGAATTGGCCCGTGAACTCGGCGTAACTAGCAAGGACATGCTGGAGAAGTGCCGCGCCGAGGGGCTGGACGTCAAGAATCACATGGCCACCCTCTCGGCCGGCCTGGAGGCGACGATTCGCGATTGGTTCGCCGAGGCCGCCAGCGGTACCGCTGTCGAGACGACCGAGCACGTTGACCTCGAGCAGGCCCGCCAGAAAGCCAAGAAGCAGCGCCGCAAGGGTACGAAGAAGGACGAGCTTGCCGAGCAAGCTGCAGCGGAAGAAGAGCCCGCCGCGGCGGAGGCGGTTGAGGCTGCTCCCAGCGAGAGCGAGACCGCAGCGCCGATAACGGTGGAGGTAGCCGCGGAGCAGCAGCAACCTGTCGCGGAGGCCCCAACTGCGCCCGTGGCGCCGCCCGCGCCGAAAGAAGCACCTGCTCCCGTTGCGATAACTGTTCCGCCCGTCACCGCCGCGCCGGCAGCACCGATTGCAGAGCAGCCGCCCGCGCAAACGCCGCCGGCAGTAGCGGCACAGGCGCCAGCCGCTCCAGTATCGGCAGCACCGGCCACCCCGGCCGCGCCGCCGACTCCTCCGCCAGCATCGCCGAAGGCGCCGGTTCGCCCCGCTGGGCCACAGCTTATTCCCAGGCCCGCCAAGCTTCAGGGGCCGCGCGTAGTTCGCGTAGAGAAACCAGATTTTATTCATCCGCCGCGCAGGCGTCCGCCTTCAACCGGCCCTGCGGCTCCAGCGCCGGCGGTTCCTTCGGGAGTTGGCTTGGGCAAGAAGCCCAAGAAGCCCCTGACGGCTGTGGAAGAGGAAGAAGAGTCCAAGGCCGGCAAGAAACGCACTCCGCGCCGTCGCGGCGGGCGCAGCGCCGACAGCGGCGAAGGCATCAAGGAATGGCGCAACCAGGACCTGCTAGAGCGGGCCGCCCGGCTGACAGCAGCCGGAGGAGGGCTGCGGCGTCATCGTCCCGGCGGTGGAGCCCAACCCAAGGGCGAGGCCGGACAGGCCGCCAGGCCCCACCAGATCGAGGTAGAAGAGCCAATTACCGTCAAGAGCCTCTCAGCTGCCACCGGCATCAAGGCTGGCGATTTCATGCGCAAGCTGATGGAGCTTGGCGTGCTGGCTAATATAAATAAGGTAATCGATCGTGCGACGGCAGAGACGTTGATGGTCGATTACGGCATGGAACTGAACATCAAGCGTCAGATGACCGGCGAGGATCAGTTGGAAAGCCAACTAGCCAAACGCGAGCAAGGCGAGCTGAGCCCCCGCGCGCCGGTGGTGACGTTCCTCGGCCACGTGGACCACGGCAAGACATCGCTGCTGGACCGCATACGCAGCGCATCGGTGGCTACCGGTGAGGCCGGCGGCATCACGCAGCATATTGGCGCGTACCGCTACGATGTCGGCAAGAACCACGTGGTGTTCCTGGACACGCCCGGCCACGAGGCCTTCACAGCTATGCGCGCCCGCGGCGCGAACATGACCGACGTGGTAGTGCTGGTGGTGGCAGCCGATGACGGCGTGATGCCCCAGACCATAGAAGCCCTCAGCCACGCGCGGGCTGCCAAGGTGCCAATCGTCGTGGCGCTCAATAAGATCGACGTGCCTAACGCCAACGTCCAGCGCGTGCTGGGGCAGTTGTCCGAGCATGGCCTGCAGCCTCGCGAGTGGGGCGGCAACGTGGAAGTGATTCAGACTTCGGCGCATACCGGTCAGGGCATTGACACGCTGGTTGAGACGCTCAGCCTTGAGGCTGAGCTGCTGGAACTCAAGGCCGAGAAAGAGGCACCCGCGTCCGGCTATGTGATTGAAGCGAAGATGGACTCCGGCCTGGGCGTGCTGGCGAGGCTGCTGATTCGCAACGGCACGCTGAAGGTTGGAGACATCATCCTGGGCGGGCAAGGCTTTGGCCGGGTGCGCCACATGCTGGACGACCGCGGCAGGCCGATTGACCAGGCCGGGCCATCCACGCCCGTGGAAGTGGCCGGCTTTGATGAGATTCCGGCAGCCGGCGACAAGTTCCATGTGCTGGGCGATCTGGATACCGCACGCGCGGCTGCGGAAGATCGCCGCCAGCAGGCCCGGGCCAAGGACCTGGCCGCGGTGCCCGAGCGGACGCTCGAAAGCCTTCTTGGCAAGATCGAGGCCGGCAAGAGCACGGAACTGCCGCTGATTATCAAGGCCGATGTGCAAGGCTCAATCGAGGCCATCGTCGGCTCGATCAACAAGCTTGGCAGCGGGCAGGAAGTCCGCGTGAACATTCTGCACGCCGCGGTCGGCGGAATTACCACGGGCGATGTCAGCCTGGCTGAGGCCTCCAACGCGATCATCATCGGTTTTAACGCAGTGCCCGATGCGGCAGCGCGGCAACTGGCCGAGGCTGAGGGCGTGGACATCCGCCTGTATCGCATCATCTATGACATCCTGGAGGATATTCGCAAGGCCTTGGAAGAGGGCCTGGCCCCGGAGGAGAAACTCGAGACGCTCGGCCGGGCGGAGATTCGCCAGGTGTTCAAGGTTTCGCGAGTGGGTTCTATCGCCGGCTGTATCGTCACCGACGGCGTGGTCAACCGCAGCGCCAAGGTCCGCGTGACGCGGAACAACATCGTCATCGCCGACGAGCGAGCACTCGAAAGCCTCAAGCGATTCAAGGACGATGTCCGCGAGGTGCGGACGGGCATGGAGTGCGGCCTGAAGATCGCCGGCTACGATGACATCAAGGAAGGCGACAGCCTGGAGTTTTATCACAAGGTGCAGGTGGCCAGGAAGCTGTAATTGATTAACCGGTGGTTAACTGGTTGTCGGCCGGTTGACTAAAGTGGCTTGGTAAATGACGACTTGCCCGAGTGAAGGCTCTGCCACCAGTTAACTAGTCAACCAATTAACCAGTCAACGCCGTTTGCCGTTGAGAAAGGCTTTGCACTGATGCCCGCCGTGGTTGGTCTGCTGCACTTGAAGGTTCACGTGCCTGGCGCGATGAGCCTCAAGGACAAGCGGCAGGTGATCAAGAGCTTCAAGGACCGCCTGGGCCATGCGTTCAATGTCTCGGTGGCTGAAGTGGACTACCTCGACAACCACCGAATGGCAATGCTGGCTGCGGCAATGGTCGCTAATGACCGAGCATATATCGAAGGCGCACTGCAGAAGATCGTTAACATGGCATCGGCGCATCGCGACATGATCCTGATCGAAAGCCAGATCGACTGGTTGTGAACGGATTTTGATAAGTGCCTGATGGGTGCCCCTGTTGCGGGGGTGCGGCCCTGTTTGGGTGCCACCCCCAAGCGCTGTCTGCTTGGGGGTGTTGGCCTGTTTTTGGCGAAGCACCCCCGAGCAACGGCAACGACGCTTGGCCGTGGCACCAAGGATGAAGTAGCACCAAGGACTAGCATTGACAAGCATGGCGGGTTGCGTGGCGAACGTTGTGTACGGCTATGCATTCGTGCTGATCGGATGTGGCAGGTAATGAGATGACTCGCAGGTTGGAACGCATAAATGCCCTGATTCGCAACACCATTGGCGAGCTGCTGCTGGCCAAGATATCCGATCCCCGGATTGACCCAGCCAGGACGTCGGTAACGCGCGTGGAGACGGCTGACGATCTGCTTTCAGCCAAGGTTTTCGTTTCGGTCATCGGCACCGAGGGCGATCAGAGGCGGACGCTGGCTGCGCTGAAACATGCGTCAGGGCACATCCAGGAATTGATGATGCGTCAGATCGAGCTGCGAAGCACGCCGATTCTGAGCTTCGCCCTCG
This sequence comes from uncultured Planctomycetaceae bacterium, assembly GCA_964417755.1. GTDB lineage: Bacteria > Planctomycetota > Phycisphaerae > SM23-33 > SM23-33 > CAYQJH01. The sequence goes on along the minus strand of CAYQJH010000017.1, from coordinate 30,317 downwards.
ACACGCAATTCAAGAAGACGCTGGAGACGCTGAGCCTTATCCAGAAAGTCAGCGACGAGATCCGCCAAAAGGACCTAGCCAGGCAAACGCAGAGCCCCTCTGCATCTCAGGATGCGGACAACAAGCCCCAGGCGAAAGATGAGGGCAGCCAGGAGTCGCCTGAATCTGAATAGTAAAGGAAGATCCGCGCCGAGGGCGAGGGTCTACAGGAATAGCGCATCAAGACAGGATTCATCGATGAAGAACGCCACCGCGTACGAGAAGAAGATCCGCAAGTTCATAAGCGGCGCCGCCAAGGTCAAACCATCTGTGCCGGAGAACCCCTTCCAGTTCATCGTGGAGGCGATTCTGCAGGCTGACTCTTCGCGCAAGACCGCCAAGCAGATCGTGCAGGCAATCAACGAAGAGTTCGTGGACTACAACGAGCTTCGCGTGGCCCCGGTCAAGGATATCACCGACTGCATGGGACGGGACTTCCTCTTCGCCCGCGAAAAGGCTGAGAGCATTATCAAGGCGCTCAACGGCATCTTCGATCACAGCAGCAGCCTGAGCCTGGCGCACCTGGAGAAGATGCCCAAGCGAGATCTTCGCAAACATCTTGGCGAGCTGGGGCTTAGCCCGTATGCCGCGTCGCTGGTGCTGATGGTGCTCTTTGGCGGCCATGCCGCTGCCGTTGACCGCAGCCTGGTGATTCTGCTGGAGCAGGACGGCTACATCAGCCCGGGCAGCGAGTTGGACGACGTGCAGGGCTTCCTGGAGCGGATCGTATCGCAGAAGGACGACTTGTCAGTGCACGAGTTCTTCCGCGATTACGTGGAGAAGAACCTCAAGAGCATCGCCAAGAAGTTGAAGCAGCAGGCGGTTCTGGCTGAGGCTGCCGCAGCGGCGGCCGCCCAGGCTGCTGCTGCCCCTGCGGCGATTCCGCTGATTGAGGCAGAGGAATCCATGGTTGCCGCGGAGTTTGAGGAAGAAGAGGGCGAGGGCGAAAAGCCCGCCGCCGCCTCAGCCAAGGAAAAAGGTAAGGAAAAGGCCGGCAAGAACGCCAAGTCCAGACCGGCTGTAAACGCCAAGGCAAAGAGCAAGAAATAACCTCGGCTGCAAAGCAGGCAATTCGAGCGGAAAGAAACTCCAAATGGTATTACGATCCTCTCAGGACAAGCTGGTGTTGGGCATCCCCAAGGGCTCGCTTCAGGATAGCACGTTGGACCTCTTCACCCGGGCCGGCTACAACATCAGCATTTCGTCGCGCAGCTATTTCCCAACCATCGACGACCCGCAGATGTCAGCCATGATGTTCCGTGCCCAGGAGATGAGCCGCTACGTCGAGGACGGCGTGCTGGACGTGGGCCTTACCGGGGCCGACTGGATCCTGGAAAACGGTTCGGACGTTGTGGAGGTGGCTGAGCTGGTCTACTCCAAGCAGCGCCTGGTGCCGATCCGCTGGGTGCTGGCCGTTCCGGAGGAAAGCCGCATCGCCAAGCCGCAGGACCTCGACGGCGGCATCGTAGCCACCGAGCTGGTCAACGTTACCCGTAAATACTTCGCCGACCGCGGCCTGAACGTGAAGGTGGAATTCAGTTGGGGCGCAACCGAGATCAAGGCGCGCCTGCTGGACGGCATCGTGGATGTAACCGAGACCGGCAGCAGCATCAAGGCCAACAAGCTTCGCGTTATCGACACGATCCTGACCTCAACCACCCGGCTGATCGCGAACAGGGAAGCGTTCAAGATTGACTGGAAGCGCGAGAAGATCGAGAACATGGCGCTGCTGCTTCGCGGAGCCATCGACGCCCGCGAAAAAGTCGGCCTGAAGATGAACGTGCCCCGCAACAACCTGGACGCGGTTGCAGCCCTTCTGCCCGCGGAAAAGAGCCCGACGGTCTCAGCCCTGGCTGACCCTGCATGGGTGGCCATCGAGGTCATCGTTCCCGAACAGATCGAGCGCGACCTTGTGCCGCAACTGAAACGCGCGGGCGCAACCGGGATCATTACGTACCCATTGAATAAGGTTATTCCATAGAGCAGGGCGCCGTGGTTTGCGAAGCGAAGCGGAGCAACCACGCCCTGGCGAAAAGGCATGGTGCCGTGGTTTGCGGAGCGAAGCGGAGCAACCACGCCCTGCGCGAATAACGCGATCACGCAACTGCTGGCCCACGGTTTCAACAATAGAAGCACAGGGTGCAATAGGTGAACAGGTGAAGAATCGGCAGGAACAGCCATGTCGCGGAGTTGTCTTGGGGAGTTGGCTGAGCTTGGCGTCGTGCATGGCGATGCTCTTAGGCCTGGCAGGCTGCTCGCAGCCGCAAGTGGCTGTGCAGTCGCCGGCCGATGGAATGGCCTTATTGCCCCTGAGCGAAAAGGCGCTGCTCAAGCTGAACGCCATTGCGCCAGCCATCGAAAAGCCTGTAAATCCACCTGAAAAAGCCTTGCCGCCTCAGGCAGGCGAAGCCTTTGCCGAAGGGCAGAAGAAATTCAACTCAGGCGATTTCGTAGGGGCGATAGACCGCCTTAAGCGTGCTGCCGGCTTTGATTCTGAAAACCCGGCAGTCTTGCGGCTGATGGGTCTGGCATACGCCAAGATCAATGACCGCGGCAACGCCGTGAGCAATCTGAAGAAGGCGCTGGCCATCGCCGGCGACGATGTCGAGGCGCAGATGACGCTGGGGGCGCTGGTGCGCGTCGAGAACCAGGACGAGGCGGCCATCTTGCACCTGCGCACTGCCCTGCTGTGCTCGAACGCATTGCCGGAAAATCCGTTCACCGCTGAGGCAATGTACCGCCTGGCCAGCCTGCTGCAAGACAGGGGTTACTGGACGGCTGCTCTGGAGTGCTACGACACGTTGGAGCAGTACATCGAAAAGTACGAGCGCAGCTATACCTCCAGCACGCTGCTGAAGGACCTGATGGTCCGCCCGGAAAGATTATCTTCGCGGCGCGGGCAGATGCTGGTGCTGCTGCGGCGGCAGGCAGAGGCCGTCGAACCTCTGCGAGCGGCGTACCGTGCCAACCGCAGTGACACAGCCGGCGCCCGCCTGCTGGCTGAGGCGCTCATCTCCGCCAAGCAGTACAGCCAGGCAGAAGACCTGCTGGTGGAACTGGCTGGCGAGGCATCGCAAGTGAATCAGCTCTCGCGTTTGGCTGAGAACCTTTGCCGCTCATCCGGCGATACAGCCATGCCGCGGCGGATCTGGAATGAGTTCTGCAAGAAGAACGGCGTGAATCCGGGCCTGGCGGTGACCTTGGGCAAGATAGCCGAGCGGTTGACACATGGCGATGAGGGCATTGCGATAGTCGGGCAAGCCTTGGCGGCTATGCCGGGCGAGGCAGCCTGCGCTAACGCGCTGGCGGGCATGCTGGCCCGCAAGGGCAAGCACATGGAAGCAGCGGTTGTGCTTGCCGGGGCTATCGAGGCGAATTCATCAGCCGCCCGGGATGTTCGCGACGGATTGCGGCAGATCAATCGCAGCCTGGCCAACGCCGTCGCCCAGGACAAGTTCATCGGAGAGCTTGCCGCTCAAGCCGGCGATGCCAAGCCGCAAATCATGCGATACCTGGCCGGTCAGTTGGCACTGCTGGCGCACCGATGGGACCGTGCAGCCGAATTGTTCCAGCAGAGCGTCGCGGCTGACAGCGAATTCCTGCCGGCCTACGAGGCCATGGTCGATCTTCGGATCGCCACGCTCAAGTACAGCCTGGCCGACGAGACAATTGATTCGCTCAAGGGCGATGACAACGCCTACTTTGCCGAGTATCTGCGCGGCAAGCTCAGCCTTGCACGGGAAAACGTCGCGGATTCAGCCAAGCACCTTGAGGCAGCCACAAAGGCCCGGAAGGATTTCCTGCCTGCCTTGCTCCTGCTAAGCGACGTCTACATGCGGCAGAAGCAGTCGGACAAGGCAATGGCCGCCATCAACTCCGCCTTCGAGGCGGATGCCGCCAACGTACTGGTATATCGCCGGAGGATGGAGATCCTGATGGCCTCGCGGCAGTACCAGGAGGCCAAGGAAACCATGCGGATCATGATCGAACGCATTGGTGACACGGTGCCTGCGATGATTGCGCTGGGTGAATTCCAGCTGATGATGCAGCAGCGGTCCGATGTCAATGAGATAGTCTTGCATCTGTTGGAGCAGGCTGACGACGATGTGGATGTGCGCCTGCTGGCTGCGAAGGCCCAACTGCCTGCGGTGGGTCTGGCGTCCAAGCGGCAGTTTGATGCAGCCATGAACCATCTCGATGCAGCCTTGTCGCTGGACGGCGATAACACCGCAATACTCATGCTGCAGGCGCAGCTTAATGCCCAGGCAGATCTCTACAGCCAGTCAGCCGACGCGTGGGGAAGGCTGTATCGACTGTCGCCTCACAAGGAATATGGCCTGGCCTATGCAGGCGCGCTGATGCTGGCCCATCGTTATGCCGAGGCCCAGCCGGTGCTGGAGAAACTCGCGGACACCACTGACGATCTTTCGATTCGCAAGGGCTACGTGGATGTGATGGTGGCGGTAGGGCAGTTGGACCAGGCCTGCCGCTATCTGCAGAACATGCTGGAGCAGGACAAGAAGGACAAGTCCCGACGCACCTTCTACCGTGCTTTGCTGCTGCAGGTGTACTCGCAGGAGAAGGGGCTCAAGCACTACGACCAGGCCCAGAAGCTGCTGCAGGATTGGATCGCCATTGCCGAGGCGGATGTCAAGCCCTCGCTGATTCGCCAGGTGGTTCTGCTGGCCTGCCAGGCGAAGGACTACGATAGGGCCATCGACACCGCAGCACAGGCGGCCGAGCAGGCTCAGGCGGACTATGGCCCGTTCATCAGCCTGCTGGTTGCGCCCAAGGAGCAGGCCAAACCGCCACAGACGCAGCGAGTTGCCGTCATGTTGGAGAAGTACCTCAACCGGCCTGCCCTGCAGGCTGACATGAAAAAAGTGCTTCGGCAGATGAAGATCGGGATGTTGATCGAGACAGGCAATATCGACGAGGCCATTCGCTTCGCGCAGGCGTGGGTTGAGTTGGATCGGGAGGATCTCGCGCCGCGGCAAGCGCTGGTCCTGAGCCTGGCCCAGAACAAGAAGAACGCCCAGGCCTTGAAGATCATCCGCGATTGGCTAACCGCAGCGCGGCCGGAGCCAGCGGCCGCCTCGACATCGGCCAGCAGACCCGCCAAGAGGGGCGAGTTGGTGAAATGGCTGCGGACGACCGAGGTCAGGATGATGTTGGCCACCGATGAATCCAAGGCAACACACCAGAAGGCGCTGGAGATCGTGAACGAGTTGCTGACGAAGGATGGCAAGGATGTCGATCTGCTCAACCTTCGCAGCACCTGCTGCGGGAATCTTGGAATGCATCGCGAGGCGGTGGAGGCACTGGAAAAAGTCGTGTCGCTGCAGAGCGAAGACCCGATGGCCAACAACAACCTGGCGTATGTATATGCAGAGTGCGGCGTCAACCTTGAAAAGGCTGAGAAGCTGGCGCAGAAAGCGATTTCGCAGGCTGCCAACGATCCGACGGTCATTGACACGCTGGGCTGGGTGTACTACAAGCAGGGCCGATACGGCGAGGCGGCGGCGAGGTTCCGCCAGATCGTCCAGCAGAGCGAAGAAAACGCTGTCCAGGACGCCAGGACGGAACATTCGATCCTGTTCGATCACGCCGGCGATGTGTACTATAAGCTCGGCTGGACGGATAAAGCCGTGAGCTTGTGGAAGAAGGCGCTGGAGCTGGCTGACAAGCAGTCGTCCGCCAGCAGCGATGATCAGATGGTGCTTCAGGCTACTCCAGCCAAGCTGAAGGCTGTGCGAGCCGGCAAGCAGCCCGCACTTGCGCCGCTGATTCAGAAGGTGCTGGCTCCGGCGAGCCGGCCCGCCAGCGCGCCGGCTAAGTAAACGGTCGCCTTTTGGGTGCCATGCTTCCGCGTTGTTTGCGGAAGCATGGCATCCAAGATGTGCATTAGCTCGTAGTGATTTGTCGTCTTGTCGTTTCGTGCGGTTTGTGTAATTCGTGGAGTGCAGTTTCAAGGATTGGAATAAGAATATGTCCGGTCATTCTCATTGGGCCAAGATCAAACGTTACAAGGCAGCTACCGACAACAAGCGAGGCCGGCAGTGGAGCAAGCTCGCCCGGCGGATCATCGTGGCAGCGAGGCATGGCGGCGGCAACCCTGATGAAAACCTCAGCCTTCGTTACGCCATCGACGACGCCCGGGCTGAAAACATGCCCAATGACACCATCGATAAGGCCATCAAGAAGGGCACCGGCGAGCTGGGCGCCACCAACTACGAATCCATCTTGTATGAAGGCTATGGCCCCGGCGGCGTGGCGTTCCTGGTGGAGTGCTTGACTGATAATCGCTCGCGCACAGCGCCTGAGCTGCGCAAGATCTTCGAGCGTGGCGGCGGGCAACTGGGGGCCAGTAACTGCGTGGCCTGGATGTTCGAGCAGAAGGGGATCTTCCTGGTTTCAGCCGACAAGGCCGACGAAGACACCCTGATGGAGCTGGCGCTGGAGGCCGGCGCCGACGACGTACGTCGCGACGTCGAGGTATTCGAGATTACCTGCTCGGTGAGCAGCTTCACAGCCGTCAAGGCAGCCTTGGAAGGCAAGAAGATTCCCACCGAATCGGCGAAGATCGCAATGCTGCCCAAGAACAGCGTGCCGGTGGAAGACGCCGACAAGGCCGGCCAGGTCCTGCGCCTGGTGGACATGCTCGAAGAGAATGACGACGTGCAAAACGTCTTTGCGAACTTCGACATTCCGCAGGAACTCCTGCTTCAAGGCGGATAGCATCAGGCATGGCCCAGGCGAAAATGTTCTCTCACAAAGAATTTTTCTGTAATCGATGCTGGTCGTGCTGCATTTCAGAGGCATCCTCGTAACATTTGCTGAAAGCGACGGATGCGGATACATCTTAAAGACTGCAACTTTAAGGGCTTTTCCTTTGGAAACGCCCTCTTTTTTTGATGGAGCGATTAATGCTATTGAATCGCCCCATAGCGAATCACTATATTGCACTCAACCGTGATATGTAATTCATAGATTGCATGGCTGGCGCGAAAAAGTGAGTATCCCCAGAGGTTGTAGTTCTCATTCATTACGTTATCGGAGCAAGGGTTCTTCTGTATTCAGGTAGTCCTTGGAGAAGATGGTTCGGGTGTATCGAGCCATCACGGCTAAGAAGGCGCCGGATCCGTTAACTTGCATCGTAGTGTCCCCCGCTTAATGCCCGCGTGATGGAGTGTATTGTATGGGTATCTCCCGGCGCGAATTCTTCAAGCAGATATTCAGCCGCAAGACCATCCAACGTCTGTCCCCAATATCCAGCAGCAGCCCGATCCACGAGGTCCTGGGCCTCTCCCCAAGAGGCCCGGTCGATCCGGAGGCTGCGGGCTTGTCACTGCGAACATTCAGAAAGAAAGGCGCGGCGGACTTGTCGTTCGTCGTTGGCTCACAAGATAAGACAGAGCAGTCGGCTGCCGAGGTAGGCGCCGGCAGGAACGAATCAACAGGAGAATGAGTATGGAGTTGAATCGTCGAGATTTTCTGAAGGCGTCATCCGCGGTGGCGGGTGCTCTGGGGCTGACGGCATCGGGGCTCTGGAAGCTCCAGGATGCCCTGGCGGTAGAGGGCAGCACGGTTCCGCCAGTGGTCTGGCTGCAGGCCCAGAACTGCACCGGGTGTTCGGTATCGCTGCTGAACACTATCAACTATGCCACGATCGATAGCCTGCTGACAACGACCATCGATCTGGATTACCACACGACGGTGATGGCGGCAGCCGGCGACCTGGCTGTTTCGGCGGCCACCGGCCCGCTGGCAAAGGGAGGCTTCGTCCTCGTGGTCGAGGGCGCGATCCCAACGGCCAACGGCGGCAAGTTCTGCGAGGTCTGGCCAGGCAAGACGGCCCTGGCGGCTGTGCAGGAATTCGGCGCCAAGGCAGCCTACGTGATCGCCGTTGGTGCGTGCGCAGCCTACGGCGGCGTGGCGCACGGCGCGCCAAACCCAACCGGGGCCAAGGGCGTGAAAGAAATCCTGCCAGGCAAGCAGGTCATCAATCTGCCCGGTTGCCCGGCTCATCCGGACTGGATCGTCGGCACCATTGCAGCCCTGCTGGGCGGGCAGGTGCCGGCCTTGGATGCCAACGGACGTCCGACGGCCTACTTTGGTCAGTTGATTCACAATATCTGCCCGCGCTTGGCTGCCTACAACGCCGGCAGAAGCGCCACGCGAATCGGCGATACCTCGCGCTGCCTGCACACGATGGGCTGCAGAGGATGGAAGACCTACAGCGATTGTCCGAACCGTCGCTGGAACGCAGCCGCCGCCGGCGGCATGGGTGTGAACTGGTGCATCGGCGCGAACAACCCATGCATGGGCTGCACCGAGCCGACCTTCCCGGATGCAATGGCCCCGTTCTACACGCTTGAAGGCACGACCACCGGCGCGACAGGTTCTACCGGAGGCACGGGCGGCACAGGAGGCAATACCGGCGCAACGGGCTCAACGGGCGGCAGTCAGTCCGACGATGACGACGACGATGATGACGATGATACCGACTCGAACACCGGTGCGACCGGTAGCACGGGCGGTAGTACCGGCGGCAGCCAGACCGATGATGATGACGACGATGATGATGACGATGACACCGATTCCGAGACCGGCGCCACCGGCAGCACTGGCGGCTCGACTAGCGGCAGCCAGACTGACGACGATGACGACGACGATGACGACGACGATGACGATGACGACGATGACGACAGCGGCACTGGCGGCTCGACCGGAGGCAGCACGGGTGGTTCGACTGGTGGCTCCACGGGCGGCAGCACAGGCGGCACCGGCGGCAACACCGGCGCAACCGGCACCACAAGCGGTTCAACCGGCGGCTCCACCAGCGGCGGCACCGGTGGAACGACTGGCGGTTCAACCGGCGGCAGCACAGGCGGTTCGACGGGCGGCAGCACCGGCGGTTCGACGGGCGGCAGCACCGGTGGTTCGACCGGTGGCTCCACTGGCGGCGGTACTGGCTCAACAACTGGCGCAACTACCCAAGGATAACGATAAGAAGGCCACTAGGAATCAACATACGCATCAGCACACCTGATGGAGGAAAATATGTCACAGACTTTGAGAATCTCTCCTTTGACCCGAGTAGAAGGTCACCTGGACATCGAGCTTCAAGTGGACAAGCCCGATGCCCTGTACAAGGTCGTCGACGCCAGGAGCGCCGGCACCATGTTCCGCGGCTTTGAAACCATCCTGCAAGGCCGCGACCCGCGCGACGCCACTCTCTACACGCAGAGAATCTGCGGCGTCTGCCCGGTGGATCACGGCATGGCCTCGACGATGGCTCTGGAGTCGGCGTTCAAATTGACGCCGCCGGCCAACGGCAGAATCCTGCGCAACTTGATCCTGGGGGCGAACTTCCTCCAGTCTCATGTGCTGCACTTCTACCACCTGGCTGCGCCGGACTACATCGACACTACCGGCATCCTGGACATGTCGCCCTGGAAGCCGCGCTTTGTCACGCCTGACATGGTTGGCGGCGACATCGCCAAGACATTGGTAGGCCATTATGTTCAGGCCCTGGCCATTCGCCGCAAGGCTCACCAGATGGGCGCAATCTTCGGCGGCAAGATGCCCAACGCAGCCACGATGGTTCCAGGCGGCTGCACGGAAGTGGTAACAGCGCAGAAGATCGCCGACTTCCGCGCACTGCTGACCGAGATCCGTAACTTCGTCGACGGCGTGTACCTGCCGGACGTGCTGGCGGTGGCCAAGGCGTTTCCGCAGTATTCCACCATCGGCAAGGGCTGCGGCAATCTGCTGTCGTACGGCGCGTTCGAGTTAAGCGGTGATGGAAACAGCAGCCGCAATGCCAACGCCCGGCTCCTGAAGCGCGGGCGATATACGGGCGGCTCGATCCAAAATGTCGATGTCGGGCAGATCAAGGAGTACGTGAAGTATTCGTACTACACCTCCGCAAGCGGCAACCGCAACCCGTCGCAGGGCGTGACCCAGCCGGCTGTAGACAAGGCCGGCGCTTACTCCTGGGTCAAGGCGCCGCGGTACAACAACCGCGTGCACGAAGTCGGCCCGCTGGCCCGCATGTGGGTCAACGGCGACTACCGCAAGGGCATCTCGGTTATCGACCGGATCGCCGCCCGCGCCTACGAGGCCAAGAAGATCGGCGATGCAATGAACGGCTGGCTGGGCCAGCTTCGCGTGGGCTCCTCCAGCTACACGTACAAGGCCATCCCCAGCAGCGCATCGGGCATCGGGCTGACCGAGGCCGCCCGCGGTGCACTTGGCCACTGGATCCAGATCTCCAACAAGAAGATTGCGCGATACCAGATGGTTGTGCCCACCACGTGGAATGCCTCGCCGACGGACGACTCAGGCCAGCACGGCGCGATCGAGCAGGCCCTGATCGGCCTGCGGATCGCGGACATCAGCCAGCCGATCGAGGTGCTGCGCGTGGTCCACTCGTTCGACCCGTGCCTGTCCTGCTCGGTCCACCTGGTCCAGCCGGATCGCAAGAACGCAAAGAAGTTTGTGGTGCACCTGTAGTCTCCTGCCAGGCGCGTATGCCTGTGATCGTTCCTTAGAAGGCCTGCGGCAGCACCGGGTGGCTGTTTCGCCCGGTGCTGCCAGGGCAACCCCTACAGTCGTTTTTTGGAAATCCCCGGCCGGAAGGCCGGGGATCAAACCTTCGCATGATCTATCCCCCTGCTTCCGCAGGGGGCTTTCTATTTATCAGACTAATTTCTGTAAGATCGCCTTGAAGCGACCCCCGCGACTTTTGTAGATTGAACATGCGCGCTGGGAAGGTATCTGGCCTCTTAGGGGTAAGCGGCCGATCTCCCAAGGTCTTCCCAGCCTGAAGCAGTACCCCGCCTGAAATGCAGGCAAAAGCCTGCACCAGAACTTGCCATCCGGCAGCATCCATTGGCGTTTGCACGCCGATTACGGTCTCCGCACCGCCAGGACCGGCTGCTGCGGTATTGGCTTGGAGTGGCCATAGATGAAAATCAATCGTCGTGATTTCCTTAAGGCATCTTCCGCCGCCACAGCCGCCCTGGCTGCAGGAGGCTCGGGCCTGATGAAACTGCACCGCGTCATGGCGGCAGAGGGTGGAGGTGCGCCGCCGGTTGTCTGGCTGCAGGGCCAGAACTGCACCGGCTGTTCCACTTCGCTGCTGAACTCGATGTACTACAGCACCATCGACGACCTGCTGACGAAGGTCATCGACCTGGACTTCCACAGTACGTTGATGGCTGCGCCAGGCAAAGACGCCGTCGCCGCCGCCACCGCCAATCTCAATAATGGCGGGTACATCCTCGTGGTCGAAGGAGCCATACCCACAGCTGCGGATGGAAAGTTCTGCGAGGTCTGGCCGGGCATGACGGCTATGAAAGCTGTCAAGCAGTTTGCGCAGAATGCAAAGTATATCCTGGCGGTCGGCACGTGTGCCGCCTTCGGGGGCATGGCTGCTGGCGCACCTAATCCAACCAAGGCCATGGGAGTGGGCGCCTTTCTCCAGAACAAGAGCGTGATCAATCTGCCCGGCTGCCCGGCGCATCCGGACTGGATCGTCGGGACGATCGCCTACCTGCTGAAGTCGCAGAAGGCGCCGGCGGTCGATGCCCTCGGCCGGCCGACATCGTACTACGGCAAGCTCATCCACGATAATTGCCCGCGCTTGGATGCCTATCGCGGAGGCCTCTCAGCCACTGCGCTGGGCGACCAGGAGCAATGCCTGCACAACCTCGGCTGCAAAGGCTGGAAGACATTCAGCGACTGCCCGCAGCGGCAGTGGAATGTTCCCGCTCAGGGCGCAGAGGGCGTCAACTGGTGCATCAACTCCAATGCGCCATGCAATGGATGCACCCAGCCGGACTTCCCTGATGGCATGTCGCCGTTCTACACGCTTGACCCGGTGGTGGCTGGCCAGCCGGTGACGAAGACATCGGCCACGGGCAAGGCCCAGGCCGCCCCCACGACACCCGTCAATAACACTGGTGCCGGCACGTCGACATCGGCGACGGGCCAAGCTGCGGCGGCGCCGGCTGCCACCGGCGGAACGGGATCAACCACCGGGGCAACCGGCCAGGCACCAGCCACGCCAGCGGGCAACCAGACAGCAGCACCCGCACCAAGCGGCACCGGCTCAGCCAGCGGGGCAACAGGCCAGGCTGCCTCGCCTGCTCCGGCGAGCACGGCTGCGCCTGCCGGGGCCACCGGCGGCAGCGGTTCAACTTCCGCCGCCACTTCACATGGTGCATCAGCCGCGCCGGCAAGTAATGCTCTATCGCCGGCAGCAGGTGGCACGGGCTCGACATCAGCGGCCACTTCGTCCGGTGCATCAGCCAGCCCGGGCGCGGCACCAGGCAAGGCAGCACCTGCGGCAGCGAGCGCTGGCACGGGATCGACATCAGCGGCCACTTCACATGCGGCGCCGGCCACTCCCGCGCCCAAGGCAAGTGCGCAGTCGCCTGCGGCCAAGGCTCCCGTGTTGCCCAAGACGGCAAACGGCGGCTCAGAAGCGGTCACCTCTGCAACGCCCCAGGCCAAGCCTGCTTCGGGCCAGGTGAAGAGTCCCCCAGCTTCGCCCAACGCAACGGCTGCAGTAGCCAAGCCAGGCACCACCGCCCCAAACATCGCCAAGCCAGGCTCTGGCACGAAGACGACGGCCGGTGCCTCGCCAAAAGCCGGCCCAGCGGCCCCGGCTGCACCAGCGGCCAAAACAGCCGTCCCGGCGGGCAAGCCTGCGTCCGCGGCAAAGCCCGCCCCCTCCGGCCGTAGCGGCGCAACAGGCAAATCCGCGCCCTCGGCGGGTAGCGCTGCCGCCAAGCCAACCGGAAAGGCGCCCAATGCCAATGGCACAGGCAGCCGAACCGGCGCAACAGGCGGCAAGGCTGCCAAGCCCGCAGCCGCCACGAGCGGCAGAGGCGGCGCCTCCGGCGCCAGCGGCAAGGGCGGCGGCAAAGGCGGCAGTAAAGGCGGCGACAAGGGCGGAGGCGGTCGCAACGGCGGGATTGGCACGGCCTCAACCGTCATCTATCGCAATGGCAGGCCGGTGGGGGTGATCGTTAACTCAAGTGGCGGTGGCGGCGGCTCGACGAGCCGCGCCAGCAACCGCGGTGGCGGGGGCAAGCACGATGATGGAGACCGACGGCACGGCGGAGGAAGGAACCGCGGAGGCGAGCATCGCGGCGGCGGCCGCAGGCGACGGGACGATGATTGATGCTCAGCCGCAGGCGGGGATTTTGCTGCGGGCATACGTTGAACCAACTGGAAGCCTCCGCCGGAAGGCGGGGGACCCCCATGCTTTCCGCAGGGGCTTCCTGTTTTGTATGCCCGCCGAGAAATCTTCTTGCGCTAATATGAATCAGGTGAATCATGGCCCAGCCTGTACTGATCCTTGGCATTGGCAACATCCTGCTGCGTGATGAGGGCGTCGGCGTGCATATCGTCCAGGAGATGCAGAAGATGATCCTGCCGGGCGGCGTGGAAGCGGTCGACGGCGGCACGAGCGGCGCAAACCTCGTGGAGGTAGTGGCTGATCGTCAATTGCTGATCGTGGTCGACGCCATGAACGCTGACGAGGAGCCAGGCACCGTCTATCGCTTCACCGCCGAGGATTTGATGGAGCAGCACGAGCGATCAATATCACTGCATGAGTTCGGCCTGGGCGAGACGCTCATCATGGCCAGGCACCTCAAATGTGCTCCCAAGGAATCGATCATTTACGGCATCCAGCCAGGCGCGATTCGGCCGGTGGGCATAGGGCTGACCGATGAAGTAGCCAAGGTCGTCCCCAAGATCATCCAGAAGCTGCTGGTGGAAGCCGGGGCCGGCCTGGAGAAGATTTCAGCCGGCGGACGGCGGCTATAGCTGCATTATGGCTGAAATTCACTTGCAGGATGGCGGAAAATGCCTATGATATTCTGGTTCTGGAATGATGCACTGCTGGTTCAATGAGCAGAAAGGAAATGATTGGCGGATGATTAAGGTAAAGTCACGCGGCAACGAGTCGGTTGAGCAGATGATCAAGCGTTTCAAGAAGATGTGCGAGAAGGAAGGCTTGGTCAAGGACATCAAGCGCAACAGCTATTACGAAAAGCCCTCCGAGCGCAAGCGCCGCCGCATTCGCAAGAGCATCAAGCGCGTCTCGATCATGGGCTGGTAAGCCGCCGCGATTGCATCGCCAAGTAAGCATGTGCCAGCTCCTACAGCACATGCGCAAATACCAGCAAGACAAATACAAAGCAAAACACCAAGCGCCGACCTAAGTAAGGCCGGCGTTCTTCTTTGTGGTGTCGCGCATGATGCACCTCCGAGTCGCTGCATCATGCTTGGCACAACAGAACCCGCCGGAGTTCCGGCGGGTCCTTATCTTATATCGGGGCGAGTGTCCGAACTTTGAGCCGAGCGAGGGCTCTGCCGCTTCTACTCTCTGTTTTCTACTGCTCTCCTGCTCTAGCAAAAAAAGGCTCGCCAGAGGCGAGCCTTTTTTACTCGGGGCGAGAGGATTTGAACCTCCGACCTCTTGGTCCCGAACCAAGCGCTCTAATCCAAGCTGAGCTACGCCCCGGGGCGTTCGCCGTCGCAGACATCCACGTGCGGCGCGGAAGCTTATTACTTTATATATCTCGTTAGGGAAATCAAGATGTTCCGTCAGCGGGCCAAGCAAAAAAACGTTAGCCCTGCGTGCGGAATGCATTCTCGATCGTCGCTGGGCCATGATGAGTCTTATCTTAAATTCATGCCACACATGCTTCCGCAAACGACGCGGAAGCATGGCACCCGAAAACCGAAAAGGGCGCGAAAGCGTGTGCAAACAATCCGCAATCCGAAATCCGCAACGTCGTTCTACACGTCCAGGTTCTTCACTTCCAGGGCGTGTTCTTCGATGAAGTTCCGCCGTCGTTCCACGTCGTCGCCCATCAGCAGGCTGAACATGCGCTCTGCCTCTTCAGCCTCCTCCGCGCGCACGCGCAGCAGCACGCGCCGCGAGGGGTCCATCGTGGTTTCCCAAAGCTGGTCGGCGTTCATCTCGCCGAGGCCTTTGAATCGCTTGATCTCGATATCCTTTGAGCCAATTGACCGCACACCGGGGGCGATGTCGGCTACGTTGTCCAGTTCCATCGCCTCGTCTTCATTGACAAGAACGTACTTGGCCGGCGGCTTTTCGCCGGTAACCGACTCCTCGCGGACCAGGAAGTAGTCTTCGATGCTGACGCCGGCCTTGCGAAGCTTCTCGATCAGGGCCTCGATGTCGCGCACCTCATGCAGCTCGGCGCGTTTCTGGATCCGCTCCACAACGCCATTGCCATTACCATTCTTCCCATTGCCGTTCTTGCCGGCCTGGGCAAGCGGCTCGGTCTCGTCTTCCTCGATCACCGAATCCTCGTGCGCCGTCAGGACTTCCTCGTATTCCTTGATGCTGTAGCAGAACTTATTCTCGTTGTTGATGATCACCCAGTATGCGGGCAGCTTGCCGTCGCGGCGGTTGGCCATCAGTTCCTGGAAGTTCAGCCCGCGGCGCTGCAGCAGGTGAACCTTGTCGGCCAGTTGCTCCAGCACCTCCACCAGGTCGCGCAACTTGGAGTTGCTGAACTCGCCGGCAAGTTGCATTTTCTTTCCGCTGTAGTCGCGAATCTGAAGCGTGGTGTCCTTCAGGCCCAGGTCGATCAGTGTGCGGCGCATCTCCTGCTCGTTGAGCACGTACTTCTTGTCTTTCTTGCGGCTGACCAGGTACAGCGGCGGCTGGGCGATGAACACGTGGCCGTCCATTATCAGCGGGCGCATGTGCCGGTAGAAGAATGTCAGCAGTAGCGTGCGTATGTGGCTGCCGTCAACGTCGGCATCGGTCATGATGATGACCTTGCCGTAGCGAAGCTTGGAGACGTCGAACTCGTCATTACCGATGCCGCAGCCCAGGGCCGAGATCATGTACTGAATCTCGGCGAAGTTGAGGATCTTGTCCAGGCGGGCCTTTTCCACGTTGAGGATCTTGCCTCGCAGCGGCAGGATGGCCTGCACGGCGGAGTTGCGGCCTTGCTTTGCGGGGCCGCCTGCCGAATCGCCCTCGACCAGGAACAGTTCGGGGCTGTGGACGTCCTTGGATCGGCAGTCAGCCAGCTTGCCCGGCAGCGAGCCGCTGGTCAGAGCGCCTTTGCGGCGTGTCAGGTCGCGGGCCTTGCGGGCGGCCTCGCGGGCCTGCAACGCGGCGATGCCCTTGTTGACGATCCGCTTGGCGTCGGTGGGATTCTCCTCCAGCCACTGGCTTAGTTGCTCGTTGACAGCCTGCGTGACGAATGTCTCAACTTCGCTGTTGCCCAGCTTGGTCTTGGTCTGGCCCTCGAACTGCGGCTCGGGCACTTTGACGGAGATGACAACCGTTAGGCCTTCGCGAAGGTCCTCGCCATTGGGGGCGTCATCGTTCTTGAGCAGGTTGGCGTTCTTGGCGTAGAAGTTGATCGTTCGCGTCAGCGCGCTCTTGAGGCCGCTCATGTGCGCGCCGCCCTCGATCGTGTTGATGTTGTTGGCGAAGGAGAAGATCGTCTCGTTATAGCCGTCGCTGTACTGGAGGACGGCATCAACAACCAGGCGCTGTTGCGGGTCTTCTTTGTGGATGACGATCGGCTTGTGGAGGACCTGCTTGCCCTCGTTGAGGTGCTGCACGAAGGCAACCAGGCCCTTGTTGTACTGGTAGCTTTCTTCCTTGCCGCTGCGCTCGTCCTTGAGCTTGATGGCGACGCCTTCATTGAGGTACGCCAGTTCGCGCAGGCGAGTAGCAAGTACTTCGTACTTGAAGGTGATGTCGGGAAAGACCTGTGAGTCGGGCATGAACGTCACGCGCGTGCCGCTGCGTTTGCGCTGGCCGATCTTCTTAAGGTCGCCGACCTTCTTGCCGCGCTCGAACTCCATCTGGTAGACCTGGCCTTCGCGGCAGACCTCGACCTCCACCCATTCGCTCAGCGCGTTGACGACGGAAGCGCCCACGCCGTGCAGGCCGCCGGAAACCTTGTAGGAATCGTGGTCGAACTTTCCGCCGGCGTGCAGTTGGCAAAAGACGACCTCCAGCGTGGAGCACTTCTCGGTAGGGTGAATGCCAACGGGAATGCCAGCGCCGTCATCGCTGACGCTGCATGAGCCGTCGGGATGAATGGTCACGCCAATCGTGCTGCATCGGCCGGCCATTGCTTCGTCGATGGCGTTGTCCACGATCTCCCACACCAGGTGGTGCAGGCCTCGCGTGGTGGTGTCGCCGATGTACATGCCCGGCCGTTTGCGAACCGCATCCAGGCCGCGCAGCACCTTGATCTTGCTCTCGTCGTAGTTGGCGGAAGCATTAGCCGCCGCTTCGGTGTCGTTAATCTCGGCCATGTCCTTGGCCACGTTATCTCCTTATCCTCAGGGACAGCAAGTGCCCGCTGAAGGCTTGAACAAGCAACTGAAAACTCGTACAAACGCATTACAAAAGAAGGCCCCGTCAAGAGAAGATATTATGCCAGATTTCAGGGCGGAATGCCATTGATATCGCCGTTTTTGACCCTGATTCGGCAGAATGCAATTCATTCAACGTCAGGATCTTATAGAATGATTTGAACAAATTTCTGTTAGTCTGCCTGCCTCGCCGTTGGAGGTGGAAGATGAACCGGACTGACTCTCATGTTTCAAAGTCATTGCGAGAGGTATGGCAGTGGAAGCAGGATATATATGAAGATGTCAAGCACATGCCTGTGGAACAGGCAATCTCAGCAATCCTTGATCGCGCATCACGGCAGTCTGCGCCAAAGAGGTTGCGATCCCGCCGGAAACGTTCTCGCTCCAATGCCTCCAGCAAGTCAGCAGGTCGAAAGTCGATAAAGCATGGCGAGGATGACTGACTTGGCTGGCGTTGATCCTGCTGAGCCAGGGCGATATAGCAGAGGTCTCAGCATTTCAGCGATATTTCTGGACGGCTGGCCGATCTTCAAGGAATCTTTGGCAGGCCGTCCAATTGCTGCTGGATGAAATCTCGCATGTGGCTTTCGCCGGTCAAGGCCGCCAGCTCCATGCCTGCGGAGAACACGTCGCGAGCCTGTTCTAATTGTCCTGCCGAGCGCAGGGCCTTGCCGGCCTCCACGTATGCCGGGATGTAATGGCTGTCAAGGCGGATGCAGTGCCTGAATTCCGCTACCGCCTCGTTGAGTTGCCCCAGGGCTGCGTGCTCCATGCCCAGGCTGTAGTGCAGGAATACGTCGCTTGGGCTCTTGGCAATCATCGCCTGCAATGCCTTGATTCGATCCATGACTTACCTTTCGTCGCCACATTCTATCAGGTCGCCGGCGGCAGTGTTGCGAAACCAGAATGACGAAGCCAGAATGACGAGTCAAACCCGAATGCTCAAAAGACGAACTCCATTCAACACACCATCTTGCATATGGCGGCTACTATGCGTAAAACCTTCTTCGAGCAGATGAGAGAACCCTATGAAGATCTACACCAAGCGGGGCGACGCCGGCGATACTAGTCGTCTAGGCGGCCTGAAGGTCCGCAAGAGCGATCCCATCTGCCACGTCCTGGGCGGCATCGATGAACTCAATGCCGCTATTGGCTGGTGCCTGCAGGCAGGGCGGACCGCGAGCCTGACCGGTGCTTCAGGATCAAGTGATGCCATCGTTCAATCGCTCATTCCTCTTCAAGGCGAGTTGCTCGCGATCGGCTCAGCCATCGCCGCCGCCGGCACGACTGCCTCGCCAAAACTGAACCTGGATGAAGCCACCATCCTCCGCATGGAGCGGGATATAGATGAAGCTGTGCAGCAGATGCCGCCGCTGACGCACTTTATTATTTCCGGCGGGACGGAGCTTGCCTGCCGGCTGCACATGGCCAGGACGATCTGCCGCCGCTCGGAGCGCTCGCTGGTAGCCGCCATGGACGCTGGGCTGAGCGTCAATCCAATCATCGAGAAGTACATCAATCGCCTGAGCGACCTGCTGTTCACGCTGGCCCGCCTGGCGAATTTCGCCGCGGGCGTGCCGGACCAGGTGTGGATGACGACGTAGTCCACGAATTACACGAATTGCACGAAGAGAAACGACAACGGCAGGCTCCAGGCTCAAGCTTCAGGCATGGCGGCTATCGCCTATAACTAGTCCTTGTATTGAATGCTGTTGTTGCTGTTGTCGCGCCTGAAGCCCGGAGCCTGGAGCCTGAAGTCTGGAGCGCGTTTCCTGCAATTCGCGCAATTCGTGGACACTTCCTTCCCTCCATGAAGTAGTATTACCGCCATGAAAGAGCTTCCGTATCTGACAAGTGAATTGAGCGGCATTGGCGGGCGGATCAAGCAGCGGCTTGAGGACTTCCGCGTGGAGGAGATTCCGCTCTACACCGCCAGCGGCAAGGGCACGCACGTTTACTTCAAGGTCATAAAGGCCGGCATCCCCACGCCGGTGGCCGTGGCCCGCATCGCCCGCTACATGGGCGCGCGAAACATGGATGTCGGCGTGGCCGGCCTGAAGGACTCGCAGGCTTTGACCAGCCAATGGATGAGCCTGGAATATGCCGATGCCTCCAAATTGGCCCGCTTGCGTGATGCAAACATCCGCATAGAGAACGTAACCTTCCACACCAACAAGCTGCGCATCGGGCACCTGGCGGGCAACCGCTTCGCCATCCGCATCCGAGGCGTCGGCCTGGTGCACCTTGAGCAGGCCCAGCGGATCATGGATGTCCTGGCGCGGCGAGGCGTGCCGAACTTCTTTGGCATACAACGCTTCGGCTCTCGTGGCGATACGGGCACGCTGGGCGGCCTGCTGGTGCGGCGGGATTTCACGCAATTCGTGCGGGTTTTCCTGGGCGCAGCCGTGCCGGCAGATCCGCCGGACATAAAGGCAGCCCGCGATGCGTTCGACGCTGGTTATTACGACCGCGCGATGAAGCACTGGCCAAGGCATTACACCGACCAGCGCCACGCCCTGATCGCATTCAAGCGGCGATCCTCGCCGGCCGCCGCGGTGGCAGCCATCGACAAGCGACTCAGGCGGCTGTTCGTCTCGGCTTTTCAAAGCGAGATATTCAATGACGTATTGACGCGGCGGATCCAGACCATCGACACACTGTTGCCCGGCGACATGGCCCAGAAGATCGACAATGGCGGCGTCTTCCTTGTCGAAGACCCGAGCGTCGAGCAGGAGCGATGCCGGCGGTTCGAGATCAGCCCCACCGGGCTGATCATCGGCACGCGCAGCACGCTCGCCCAGAGTCAGGCCGGACAGATCGAGCAGGCTGTGCTGGATGAATACCAGGTGAAGATGGAAGACTTCCGCCGCATTGGAGAGCTGCACTCCAAGGGCACGCGGCGAGCGCTGCGGTTCAAGATCGAATCGCCGCAGATTCGCCACGGTAGCGATTCACACGGAGCATTCATCGAGTTGGAGTTCATCGCGCCGTCGGGCTGTTACGCAACCGTCCTGCTTCGCGAGCTGATGAAGACAGAGGTGGAGGCTGGCGAGCCATCGGTGGATGACGACGATTAAGACGATGCGATCAAGAGGAAGCCCCCTGCGGGAGCAGGGGGACGCACCATATAAGCAAGAGTTGCCTTGTGCTTGCGCGACGGCTATAGTTCTGCATTCAGTTCTTCAATATCTAGATAGAAAGGACCATTGTGAACATCAAATCGACTCTCGCGGCACTGACCGTCTGCGCGCTGGTGCTGAGCAATGCCAATGCACAAACAAGTCGCGACAAGGCCAAGCAGATCGCCCAGGCCAACCAGAAGTCCATCGTTATGGTCTCGGCGACCGTCAAGATGGAGATAAGCGGAGGCGGCAAGGTGCTGGCCAGCCCGCAGCAGCCGATGCAGTCTCTGGGCACGGTCATCGATCCCAGCGGCTTGGTGGTTATCTCGGCCTCCACGATGGATCCAAGCGGAAGCCTCAAGGGCAGGACTATCTCCACGCCTGAAGGGCCGGTGGAAGTCACAGGCAAGGTCACGCAGTCGGACGTGAAGATTGTCCTCCAGGATGGCTCATCCGTGCCGGCACGCATCATCTACTCCGACAGCCAGGCCGATCTCATGTTCATCCTTAGCGAGAAGACCGCAGCAGAGATGAACGTTTCGCCCGTGAACCTGGCCGACGCAGCCAAGCCGGCCTTGCTGGACGAACTCATCTGCCTGTGGCGCCTGCCGGACAAATTCGGCGACGTGCCGGCGGCAACCCTCAGCGAGGTCAGCGCGGTCATCACCAAGCCGCGGACGCTGTACCTGGGCGGCAAGAGCATCGGCTGCCCGACGTTCACGCTGGACGGCAAGCTCGTGGGCATTACCGTCTCGCTGAAGATCGATCCGGAGTCCGGCGGAACGGGCATCTTCATCCTGCCGGCTGCCGATCTGGCCGCAGCCGCCAAGACGGCCCTGGCGGAAAAGGACAAGCCCGCTACCGCGCCCGCAACTGCGCCGGCCACTGACCCCGCAACCGCCCCTGCAACCGGCCCGGCAGCACCGGCAGCATCGCCGGCAAAATAACTGGTTTAAAGATTTGTTTCGGTCAACCGCCCTCGGATGTGCTGTTATGTCTGACATGACCTGGCACAACCGAGGGCGGCTGTGCCACATGCCATTTGCTTACCGCCGGCTCTCGAAGAAGGCCCATATCTTCTGCACCTGCGGCCCCATGTTCAGGCCGGTCTCGTCGATGGGCTGTCGTCCACCTTGGCAACTGCCCGAGGCCACCGTGCCGTCGTCTTCCACCATGCGCAGGTGCCCGTTGCCCATCAGGACATTGAAGCTCCTGCCGTGGCACCAGGACCAGTGCTGACTGTAGATCTCGCCGGGACCTGCCGCCTGGCTGTAGTCATGCATCCAGAACGTGTCAGCCACTATAGCGCTGCTCATCGGGTCGAAGACAGCCGGCGAGCCATCGGGGGTTTCAAGCGTGTAAGTGCGGTCCTGGCGAATGAACGGCAGCCTGCCGCGCTCGCCGGTCCCTACAGAAACAATCCTGCCACCAACGCCAAAGGTGTATGCATCCAGCAACTGCCCCGGTGTGAGGCTCATGCTGTAATTGGCAAGTTCGGGGTTTTCGGTGAAGACCTCTCTGCTGTGCGGAAAGCGCAGGCTGTACGTCGAGAATCGCCTTGTGTAAGAAAAGTAGCTCTCGCCCGGCCTGCCCCGAAGTGGCGAAGATGGACAGATCAACGCCTCCGCGGAAACCATTTCGCAGGCCTGCAGAGCCCAGAGATTGGCTATAGGAAGCTGAGATTGCTTCAAAGTCGTCGTCTTAAATAGCGGGTCGGATGGCGATTCGATGCCTCCCCAGTGGCCTGAAAGCCCCAAGTTCGCCGTCTTATCAGAGAAGCCAAACGGCGGAAATCGCAGATTATTCGTCGTGCAATAGTTGCCCAGGCCGACCGAGATAGCGTGAAGCTGATTGGCGCAACTCGCACGGCGGGCAATCTGGCGGGCGGAGGTAGTCGTGGGAACAATCAGCACCACCAGCAACACCATGATGCACAACACAACCAGCAGCTCGATAAGTGTAAATGCCGTTGCGCGTCTCATATTAATCCGGTGAGAAAGAGTTGCGATTGTTGGCCAAGTCCCTGGCCAGACTGCCTCCCGTTTGTGGCTGCATTGTGTGGCGACTTGATAGCGGTGTCAACCCTATGTCACCCGAAATCGTAATGCCAGTTAGAGGGGGCAATTGTGGGGCTCAGCGCCATATCAGTCGTTTTAAGACAGAACACCAGCCGTCAGCTTGCGTGGGGCGGCGGGCCGACCTACACTGTCGCTGTGCTGGATGTCGTATTCTGAGGAACGCAAATGATATACCTGGATCAAGAAGAGTCTCGCGTTCTGGGCGTGCTGGTGGAGAAGGCCCACACCTCCAGCGGCTATCCCATGTCGCTCAACGCCATAACGGTCGGCTGCAACCAGAAGTCCAATCGCGACCCGGTGGTCAACTTTGACGAGGATCGCGTGATGGCTGCCCTCGACCGCCTGCGCTCCAAGGGCCTGGTGCTCTTCGCCGACACTCTCGGCAGCCGCGTCACCAAGTTTCGCCACAACAGCAGGGATGTCCTTGCGGTCGACGACAATGAACTGGTCGTCCTGGCGGAACTCCTGCTGCGCGGGCCGCAGACCGCCTCGGAGCTGCGCATCCATGCATCGCGGATGCGGCCGCTGGAGGCTGCCGACGTGCAGGCTGCACTGGACAAGCTGATGAACCGCGAGGAACCTTTGGCGGCGACAACTTCCGGCCAGCGGGCCCAGCGCTTCGCCCAGTTGCTCTGCCCAGCCCTGAATGCCATCGCCAGGTCGACCGATGCTGCGCCTGAACAATTGGATGAGGCAACTGCCGCCCAAGGCTCCAATCCAGCCGCTACCGCAGCTGATGCCGACCGCCTGACCCGCCTGGAGGCAGAGATAGCCGCCGTTCGCGCGATGCTTCATCGCCTGGCCGACGCGCTGGGCGCCAGCGAAATCCTCAATCCGCCCGGCGAGGACCAGGAGCAGAAGACAGGCACATAATGACTGCGGCAAGAGCACACTCCATCTTGCCGATATGGCGTTAAGCCGGTATGCTCATTTAAGATGCTGAAAGGCCGGCCCTGCGCCTTCAGCGTCTTTAACGGAATCTCGCCAGCGTAGCTCAATGGTAGAGCACCGCTTTTGTAAAGCGGTGGTTGTGGGTCCGATTCCCACCGCTGGCTGTTTGACGGCTCGTGACACAACTTGCCACGGGCCGCCTTTGTTGCGCAGGGGCAAAGACTTGTGACGACTGCCGGTGGTTGTGCGCTACCGGGTCGTTTGCCGCCGTATGCCAAGAATCGCCGCCGGTGGACTGCCTTCCGGCACCGTTTTCGGCACCGACGTCACCGATTTCGGCACCGGTGAAGTGCCCATCCGCGTCGTCGGGCCGGTCGTATGTGCCCGTCCACACCTGCCTCTTCGCCTCCGTCGCGGCCGTGCTGATGCTCGGCAGCGACTCGACCGCCCCGGCCGTGTCCACCAGCGCCAGGTGCGTGTAGGTGCTCATCGTCAGACGGATGTCGCTGTGTCGCATGAGTTCCTGGGCCGTTCGCGGCAGCACGCCGGACTGGCTGAGCATCGTGGCGAAGGTGTGCCGCAGGCTGTGAACGTCCACCGTCCTGCCCTCGGCGTCGGCCTTGGCGATGCCAGCGACTGCCAAGTCGCGGTCGAAGATTCGCACCAGGTCATCCGGCACGGCGAACAACTTCGTGTCGCTCGGCAGCGCCACCGGCACCTCGTTGCGGCCATCCTTCAACGTCTGCCTGCGGTGCCCGGCCAGTTTGTCATCAAGGTGTCGGCGAAGGTCGTCCACCAGGTCGGCCCGCAACGGCAGGTGCGCCGCCTTGCCGTTCTTGGCGTTCTTTGCCGCCAGCCTCACAAATGGACGCTCGACGTCCAGATGCAAATCGCCGACGTTCAGGCTGGCAAGCTCGTTTTTCCGAAGGCCGGTGTAGATGAGCGTCTTGTAGATCAACGCCCGCTCCTGCCCAAGGCAGACAAGCCGCTCCTGGACCGCCTGGCCCACCTTGGCGGCAAGCTCGCCTTTGCGCTTGCCGCGTCGGACCATCATCGCGTCGTTGAGCGGCCTGCGCGCAGCCGCGTCGAGCAGCCTGCTCACCTCGTCCACCGTCAACGGCCGGCGCTGGCGACGATCCTCATCCACTTCCACGCCCGGCAGCCCCGTCAGCGGATTGGCCGCCAGCCTGCCCTCGCGCACCGCCCACTTGCAGAAGGTCATCAGGCTCGTGCGGTACTTGAGCACCGTACGGGGCGCTTTGTCTGATGTGCCAGCCTTCTCATCGAGCCACTTGGTGACCCGCTGCCGGCTGATGTCGCCGATTCGCTTGAGCCCGCACTCGTCCAAGAGGCGATTGATCTGCTTCTCGACGTTGTAACGGTGCTCCTCGGAGACTCGCCTGCCACGAACGGTCTTCGTCTTCAGGTAGCCCAGATAGTCGGTGACGTGCTCCGAGATCGGCCTTTCCGTGTGCTGCGACGCCTGAGATTCCTCGGGCGTCAGAATGCCCGACCGCACCTTCTCCACCTGCGCCAGCAGGTCGGCCATCACCTGACCGGCCGCCTGCTGATCGCGACAGCCGGTGGACACGCGCCGCTCGACACCCTCAGCATCGCGGTAGCGCAGATACCACACGTCGGCCTCGTGCATGATCCGCTTGCCGTCGGCCGTCAGCGACGCTGTCTTTACGTTGCCACGCCCATCGGTCCACTGGGCCACCTGCTTGCCACGCCGGGTGACGATCTCGGCACCCTCGGGCATATCCACCGGATACATCTTTCTGTACAAGGTCGCCATTCTTTTCGCATCCTTCCTCCGGGCGGCCCGTTCAGCCTGCCCGGTCAGTTCGTCCATGACTCAGCCTCACCCCGGCGAGGACATCAAGGCATTTCCTGCCGGGGTCTTCACGATTTGCATGCCTCCAAGGCGCGCGGTGCCAAGAGTGACAAGAGGGTCATTCCCGGCCACCGCCCGCGCGGACACAACATCAGGCCCGCGCCGTTCTCGCCTTGGGGTTGATGTGGAACACGAGCTTGGGCATGCCGCCCGTCTGCACCTGCTGCTGACGCAGCCAGTCCAACTCGACCAACAGGGCCGTGGCCATCTCGACGGCCGGCTTGTCGCCCAGCATCGACCAGTGGTTGCGGTAGATGTCCCGCAACGTGAAGTCGTCTGCAACCTCGCCTTTCTGGATACGCTTGGCGAGCGCCCGGGCCGAAGCCGCAGCAGGCTCGACGCCCTGCGAATAGATGCGCCGAGCGTGGCTCTCCAGGTAATCGCTCCAGCCGATGGCACGCTCCATCGCGTCGGCCCCGACGTTGCCAGCCCGGTCTTCCGCCAGGTGTGTCAGCAGTGCCAGCGACGGGATCAGGCTGCGGTACTTCGTCAGGTGGCTCTCCACGGCCGGGTGTTCCTGCCCACCGCGAAGCCGGTTCTCCCGCGTCTGCATCCACTCGTAGAACCGCTGCTGTGCCGCGGGCGTGAACTTCAGGAACGGCACGCCGCTGTCGTCGAACATGTCGACCTTGGTACCGACCGTGTTACCATTCATCACGTCAAGTCGCTGGAAGACCTTGAAGGCGGCGTTGCGCGCGTCCGCATCCGGAGCCCGGTCAACTACCTGCCACGGGCCCGGATCATCGGGCCAGACCGCAAGCTGGAACCGCTGCATCAGGCCGTCGTCGCCGGTGCCGCCGCGAATGGCCTCATGCAGGTACAGCCCCAGCGGTCCCGGCTGGATGGTGCCGATGATCGAGAGGCACACCCGGTCGATCCTTACGTTGCCCCTGCCGATGCGGTCGGTCTCGAACTCCCCGTCACCTGTCCACGCCTCCAGGTAGAACGCACGTGCGCCCTCCTGGCCGGGCCGTTCTAAGGACTTCAAGAAGCCCATCAGCTCGTCGCGTTCCAGGATCACGCCGTTGGGATTCTCGGAGAGGATTTCTCCGAGTTTCTCCACGGTGGCGTCGTTGATGGTGTACCGCCGTCGCTTGGGCGGCGCTGGCTGGAGGTGCCGCTTGAGTTCCTCCCGCAAGTGCTCAATGTCGGCGTCTTCTTTCTTAAGTGCCGCCGATGTCCTTCCTGGCACCGGCCGCCTGGATGTCATGCAGCTCCTTCTCGGCCAGGAATTCCAGGTATGCCTTGTGATGCTCCTCCAGCGCGGCCTGCGTCATCTGGCGGATGGGACGAAGGGCCTCTTTGAGGGGCGGGCTCTTCATCATGCTCGGCCGGCCGATGAGCATGCCCCAAAGGTTCGGGACCACGGTCCAGCTATCCTTCTGCTTGGGCCGGATGCCGACCTTTCGGCCGACCAGCCCGGCCATGCCAACCATGGCGGCGACGGCCGGGAAATCCACCGGGCACTGCATCCGATCGGCGATGTCCGCGACCCAGGGCCTGATCGTTGTCGGCAGCAGGCCCACATCAAACGGGCGCACCGGCGAGAGGTCATCAGGGATCGGCTGCGGATCAGGCCATTCGCTGCTGCTGACCGACATCCTGCCGGGAATGAAATCGAGGGCTTGGTCAGCAAGTTCACGAAGGGCCGCGCCAGGCCCGCTGGCGTCGTCGGGTGCAAACTGAGTCAACCAGTTGGACACGTCGCCCTTTTCCGGCAGGCCAGGCAGTTCAATGACCTTCACCACCTTGGCTTTGCCGTGCAGCGCCGTAGCTACCTGCTGAGCATGCTCGCGCCCAGGCTCATCATTGTCGGGAATGATGGCGATCTTCCGGCCGTGCAGCGCCGAATCGTCCGCGACCTGGTGCCACTTGCAGGCCCCGCCGGAGTTGGTCGTGGCCACGATGTTCAGCGCCCGCAGGTTGTCCACATCCTTCTCACCCTCGACGATGAACAGCCAATCCTCGACGGGGGCCGCTGCGACGCCGGGCAGGTTGTACAGCACGCGCGGCGTGTCCTGCATGTTCCATATCCAGCCGCCGCGACCATCGGGGCGGCGCTGGAGAAAACTCTTGTCGCTCCGGCGGATCACCTGGTAGAGCAGCTTGCCGTCTACGTCGGTGTAGTCGTAGGTGGCCACGACGGTGGGACTGGCCGTCGGCGCTGGCGGCGTGCAGAACAGGTCGGCCTCGGTCAATCCGATGGCCGCGACGATGTCCTTCACTTCGCAGCCGGCGTGGCAGTGCAGCAGCACCCGAGCGTCATCGCCCAAGCCGATGGAAAGTGAGGGTTTCTTGTCATCGTGGGCCGGGCACAGGGCCGACCACTTGCTCGGACCGATGCTCTTGACCTTTTTCAATTGCGCGATAATGTCCTTAACGTAAGCCATTACAAAAGCCCTCCCTTCCGGTGGTCGGGGCAACCGGCGGCGATCCACTGCTCCACGACCGCCTTGGACCAGCGGACCAGCGCCCCCAACTTGACTGGCCGGGGCATTCGCCCGCTGTCGGCCAGGCGGTAGACCGTCCTGGACGAGCAGTTCAACAGCTTGGCCACGTCCTGGACCGTCAACATGATGGTGGTGTTCTCAGCCGACATACTGGGCCTCCTTTCCCGCCTCGCGCTGGATGCGGCTGATTTCGTGCTCGATGAAGGCCGCGTCGGCCTCCGAGAACACGCGGGCGATCCCGGCGCGGCACGCCGGGCGAATGCCCCTGGATCGGACGACATACTGCACACGGTGGACTGGGACGCCGAGTCGGCGGGCGATCTCCCCGACGGTCGGCATCGACGTAGTGGATTCGGACATGGCCGAACCTCCTGCATACGGTGCCGGCCTGGTGCTCGATGCGCGATACACCGAACCTGACAACCAGGCCGCTAGAAGCTCGGGCCGGTTGTTCAGAAACCGCCGGAAACGGGCTGTTTCCGGGCGTTTCTGCGCGGGAACGGTTGCGCAACGGCGTGCAGAAACGGAAGGCGAATGGGCGGCGGGAAGAGTTTAAGTCTGGCCGGATGCCTTGTGGCTACCCGTGCGTCACAATGCGGAAGAACCCTTTGCGGGCCCGGGGCATGATGGTGCCGTGCTCTGCGAAGTGAGCAATTTCATCTTTGAGCTTCTTCTCATCCTCAGGCAGTAGAGCTACGCAGCAGCCGCCATGCCGACGGAGGAGCTTGTCGGCCGCCTCCACGGCCTCGCGGGCGAGGGCGAAGTGGCTTCGGGGAGGCTCGTTATCCGAGATCGGCTGCCACTCGGCCCCCTTGTAGTAGGGTTCCACCTCGGCGAACCCGCCCAGTGCGCCCCCGTTGCGGTTCTCCTTGAACCGGGAGTAGGCTATGCCCTGCACGCGGCTGAGCCGCAGCAGTTCAGGCGCAAGATCGCGGCGAGACGGGTCGGCGATCCACTTCAGCATCGCGTCGAGATCGTGTTCGGCTTGGCAATCGCAGCACGGGCTGCCGGCGGGACCATTGGGAGGGCAGATGCGGCGGCAGGAGGGACACGGCCGCATCGGTGTCCTTCCCCTGCCCCGGGGCGGGTAAGCTTCTTCATGGATCAGCCAGACATCGCCGGTCCCGTCGGCCGGGCTGACAATCTCGTTCAGCCAGTATTCCGAACAGATGACTTCATGAAGCAGCCGCTGTCGCGCGCGGGCAGCCGTCAGCGCATCCACTCTTATCGGCGATGACGACATCTACTCACCGCCAGCCTGCCTGCGCATGTTGGTGAGTATGTCGTTGAGCGTTCCGTCGTCGCCCGTCGGGAGGTCGATCCCCTCGGGCTGCTTGCCGCTGATGACCGGCTTGATCATCTTGACGTAGGTGGGCGTCTTGCCGACCGTGCCCTTGCGCAGGCCGTCGCCGATCTTCGCCGCGATTGCGGAGGGGCCGAATTCAGCTTGGAACTTGGCCAGGGCTTCCTTCTCGTTGGCGACGCACCTGGGTAACAGTTCCATGTACAATGGCTTGCGGGCCTTGAGGAACTGCTCGACGGCCATCTCGGCTTTGGAGGCGGTCCACCCGGAATCCTTGCCCTCGGTTGTGGTCGCTGCTGTCGCTTTCCCCTGCGCCAGCCGCTCGATGGCAGCCGCGATCTTGTCCAGGTCGATCACGACATTCACCGTCGGCTGAGCGGCCGGCACATGAACGCTGACGTTCACGTCGCCGTTGCCGTTCTTCGACACAACCTTTGCCGCCCGCTGGGGTACTGGATCGGATTCTTCCGACGCAGAGGTTGCAGCCGGTGCTGGAGATGCCTGCGTTGCCTGAGGAACCCGCTCCCGCCGCCACGGCGGCACGATGGTTTCTGGCGGCGAGCCGGGTTTGGACGCCGATTCGCCCCGCCACGGCGGCACGGTTGGCCCTGCCGGCGGTGCGACCGGCGGGCTGGGCTTTGCCGGCACAGGCCCAACAACAAGATCAAGCTGCCCTTCACTCTCCAGCAATTGGAGGCAGAAGTGGTAGTACTCGACGAATCGACCTGCCCCAATCCCACGTGAACGGCTGTACGACAGGCCGCATTCAGCATGCGCAGTAGAAGCCGCGACGTCATAGGGAAGTTTGTCACGGTTCACGAGCTCAGAAGCCCTGGCGTACATTGCCATGCGCTTGCGGGCCGCAAATGCCAATCCGCCCTCGGCACCATCGCGCACCGAGAAACTCCGGTAACTTCCGATCTCGCCGAACCCGACGCCCAGCGCCTCGCGCAGCTTCTCGGCGGTCGCCTGATCAGCAATCTCCATGATCGGCATCCACGGCCGCCAGGAGTCGTCCCAGTTGTCAGAATTCATGCCAACGAACCACGACATTTTGCCTACCTCGTAGTCTGAGCGAACAGGCAGCCATCAGACCACGTTGCCTTGCTGTCCCCGCACGGCATCAAGCTGCGG
>CAYQJH010000016.1:0-35957 GCA_964417755.1 uncultured Planctomycetaceae bacterium | reverse complement strand
ATTACGCCAAGTGGATCGGCGATCCACTCCGACGGAATGTCGTGCTGAATAAGTAAGGCCGCCTGATAGCCTTTCCAGGGCTATGTCGGCACAGGCCGAAAAGCGCGTGCATTTTGCGAAGCTTGCCGAAAAGGCGCGAAATGCTCAAGCCTCGTTATTGATCGGCAAGGATGCTGAGACTTCCACACCCATCCGCAGGCAAGGTGACCTCCAGAGCGCCAGGATGGCGTTGATGGGCGTCCACATGCTGGCCGTTCCAGGTTACTTGATACCTGGCCGAGTCGCTCAGGCAGGCAATAATCGTTGCTTGCCTGCCGGCCCTGCCGTTGAGAGACAATTTGGCAGTCAACCCTCGATGGCCTGCCGCCCAGTCGCACGCATCGACATAGCCATCCATCCCCAGCGTCAGCGTTCCCGGCCGATGGTAGGCTGCATACCACATCAGCACCGGCGTTGATAGCCCTGAGAACTGGTGCCAGCCAGCCCCCTTGCCGGTCTGCACCATGAAGTGCTCGTAGCAGTTGTAGGATTCGTCCACCTCCTGCCGCCAGAGGTCGAGGGCCGTCTGCGCGATGCGGTAGGCATGATCGGCCATGCCCATATCCAGCATTGCCTTCCAGAAGAACCATTGGTGCGGCATCCATACAGCCCCGTTCCAGTATCCTTCACTGCTGAAGTAAGGGGCCGACTGATCCACGGTCGAGAGGCCGTACTTGCACCACATATGCTTCTCGGACATGAGCGATTCGATCAGCCGCTGCTGCTGGCTGTCGGTGCATGCACCGGCAACAAGCGGCGAGGCCCCGTCCATGCCCATGTTGAAGTTCACTCCGCTGGCATGACGAAGCGCACCGGTCGGCCGGCCGGACTCATCGTGCACGACATAACTGAAGTACCCAGCCTCCTCATCCCAGCTATGCCGCTGCAGCGCATCGGAAAGCACTGCAATATCGTCGTCAAACTCTTGTAGCGGCTCGCCGAGAATCCCCGCAACGGCCTTGAGGATCCTGGCGCTGCGTATCGCATGAGACGTATTTACCGCCGGCGTAGCGCTTGCAGCGATGCCCTTTTGATGAACGTAAAACTGCGGCGGATAGTCGTCCCATCCGCCGGAATTATAGAAGTAGTCCCACGTCTGGAGCAGGTTGGACTTCTTCCTTGCGGTCGTGCTGCCGTCAGTCCGCCCGGCCAGGAAGCGGTGATATCGCCGCAGCGACGGAAAGAAATGGGCCAGCATTTCCCGCGACTGAGTGCGGTTCCACAATTCCTGGTAGAGATAGAACTGCACGGGCACCGGGCTGCCGTGATGGATAAAGGCTGCATCCTTGCGGCCGGGCGGCGTCAGGTAGGCGTTGAGGCAGTCGATGGCCCGCTGGATGTCGAGTTGCAGAAGCCCCAGGCCGACAAACCCGGAATCCCACGTGTACAGGCAGTCCCACCACCTGCCCGGCGTATTGTGACGAATCCAAGTGCCAGCCGTCCGGGTCGGATATACAACGTTGCAGAGAGTCGTGGCTGCCATCCGATCCTGGCTGAACTGGTAGGATCTCCCGGATGGGTTCGGGCCAAGCGCCACCGCGCGCTTGCGAGCCTGGTCATATTGACGCTCCAACGAAGGGTCGTTGCCCTCGAACTGCAACAATTGGGCGGCCACTTCGGTCTGGCTTCCTGAACAAACTAGCCCATAAACTATCTGCTGGCTCCTGGCCGCGACGAAGAGCGGGTACATGAAGATATTGGTGAAATGGCCGGCCCCTTCGCCGTGGAACTTTGGCGAAACATGATTGTGGGCGTACCGGCGCAGCAGGCAGTCAAGGTCGTCACCGCAAAACTCCCGCACCATCGCGCCATGGCCCCACGCCAGGCCGTAATGACAGTCGATGTGGTCATACTTCAGGATCAGCGTGTTATCGCGCGGGCCGACAATCATCTGCGGCGCGTAGTTCCAGATGACCGGAACGAATCGCACATCCGGCCCCTGGCTATCCGCGATAAAGAAGCCGTCGGTCAGAAGCTCCGCGCCCCCGCCACTTTGCAAGCTCAGGTCAGCCGGGCCGGCCTTGAGGGCCCCTATCGAAACCTCTGCAACATCCACCTGGCCGGTGCCTGTCAGACAGACTTCCGCCCCAGCGATGCCGCCTAAGCGAATGTTGAGCGACTTGCCCTTTTCCAGCCGAAACCTGATGCCCAGCACCGCATCGGAGATTCCATGCGGAATCGAAAAACG
The DNA here is from genome assembly GCA_964417755.1 of uncultured Planctomycetaceae bacterium. Lineage (GTDB taxonomy): Bacteria > Planctomycetota > Phycisphaerae > SM23-33 > SM23-33 > CAYQJH01. The sequence goes on along the minus strand of CAYQJH010000016.1, from coordinate 33,730 downwards.
ATACACCGCGCGGTCACCGGCCCCCTCACCAAAGCCGCATCCCAGGCCCACGCCCTCGACCAGTCCATGCTCCCGCACCTCGCCGCGTATCTGCCCGTCGGGGCTCAGGTGCGCGCGCGGGTCATCCATCTTGAAGTCCAGCTCGTCATACGAAAGGGCTGCGATCCAGATGGCATCCTTGGGCAGTTCAACTCGCACTGGATGAATCGGAGCCACCGAGTGCGGGTTCCTGGGCGGCGGATTAATACTTGCCGCATAATGAAGAACCATGTTTTGCGGCTGGTCGCCTTGGTTCACGCATGCCGCCCTGATGAGCGTGGCGTTCTCAGCCAGCCGGCTGAAACTCACGTCGCAGTACAACTGGTCCTTCCAGATCACCTCGTGGCGGTGGCTGTAGAAAGACAGGTCGGCGGCTGCCTCCCACGGATGATACGCCGACTCCCACGATACATTGGGCACGTGAACGCTGCGGCGGAAGAGGCCCGGAAAGACGCTCAGATCAAAACGCATTCCCGCAGCCACATTCGGAATATGCGAGATACCTATGTATCGCTTTGTATACGGCCCCCAATCGCCAAGTCGCAGATCGTGGCAGTCCAGACGCGGCAGCGGCTGTATGCCGGGTATTGAGGACTCAGACATTAATTCACTCCCAATCGCGCGGGCCGGATCAAAAGACCGGATGCCCTATGGTCACCAGTGCCTCGGCCACCTGCCCGAAAGGCCGGCCATTCACTACCAGATCCATCGCAATGGGCTGGCGTCGGCACTGCGTACCGGGCGGCGGCAGGATGGTCAATTCGGCCGTCACCTCCGTCCGTGGGCCGGCTGGGATAGAAGCAGCCGAGCCTTTCCAGCCGACAGGACCGACAAGGCACACCTCCAGGCTGGCCGCCGTGGGCAGCGGATTGCGGATGGTCGCGATAAAGCGCAGTTCCCTGGAAGCCGCCGTCACAATGCGGTACGGCGTCAGCCATGCCGCCCGGCTATCCACTTCAAAATGAGCTTCATCGCCGCCAAGCGGCATAGCCTGGCGGTGGATATTCACATACTCCTCGGCGTATCGCTCCAGGCAGCCGAAGAAGGCCTCGCTTGTTGCATACGCGGCGCCGTGGCCTGGCAGGATCATCTCCGGCTGGTAGCTTCGCAAGGCCTCGTTCGATTGATGAAAGCTCTGCAGCATCGCGCCGTTGCGATACACGTGGTTATGCATGCATGAATTGTGCTCGAAGTCGGTCGGCTCCCAGTTCACCGGCAAGTACTGGTCGCCGGTGGCTGAGAAGCGTTTGCCGTCGGCCTGAAAACTAATCAGAGTCGACCACCTCGTATGCCCGCTCATCGGCTCGAGCGTGAAAGTGTATTCTTCCCACTGTATCGGCGTTCGCAGCGGCTGGGGTTCTACACGCACCGCCTCCGGCCAGGTGCAGGGGAAACTGTAATTCATCGGATTGGCGAGGATGTCGGCGAAGTTCTCGCCCGCCCAGCATCGCGTGCCATGAAGGCGATGAAGCGTTGCGATGCCGTTGACGTGGTCATCGTGGAAGTGCGTCGGCATCACGACGTCCAGGCGGTCGATCCCGAAGCGGTCCTTCAGTGCGTCCAGGCCGTGCAGCAATGTGCGACGATGCCGCGGATAGGGATAGCCCGGCGAGCCGGTGATATAGGCTGTGTATCCGTAGTCGATGGCCAGGGCCTTGCCCGAGTCGCTCAGGATGAACCACGTGCTGGCGACGCCAACAGCCGACTGATAAACATGGTCAGTCACCTTAATGAGCGGATCGCCGTCAAAGGCCGCCAGGCCTCCCTTGTAGTTGGGTCGCCCGGCAAGCGCCAGCCGCATCGTCTGCTCCAGGGCAGCCAGGGCTGAATCCGCTTCTCGGAACATCGGCTGGCCCAGGCTGGGGGCCAGGACGTCAGGCCGCTGGCGGCGCAGCAGGCGAGATGAATAGATGACGTTCATCGCGCCGGAGAGGTCCTGGTAGTTGTACTGAAGCGGCGCCAGGCGTGCCATCCTGCCCGGCGAAGAGATCAACTCCCCACAGAAGGCGACTTTACGCCCGCAAGCGCCGACCATCAGGCTTACGGCGCCCAATGTTACGCCGGGTGAAGGCAGCACCTGCACCTCCAGGCCGGCCAGGCGAAGGGTATCCCAATCCCGCAGCCAGGATGAAACGGCAATCGGTTCAATGGGCGCAAAGAGGTCCCACACATTGTCATAGATGATGAAGGTCTCGCGCCGCTGAAAGAGCCCCAGCGGGTCGGCGAATTGCTCCTGTTCCCAGTATGGAGCATACACGGCAATGCCGCGGCGCGCTGCCGCGGCTGCGCCCGCGGAGTGATCTCGAAAGAAGTGCGTACAAGCCAATGCCTTAACCTGGCCTGGCAGAGCGCCTAAGGCGTCGAGCCATCGCCCCGTGCCCGCATTGATGACCAGCAGGCCCTCCGGCCCCGCCACTGCATAGACGTTGCAACTGTCGCGGAACATCCATATCGACTCAGCCAGCTTCTCCCACCCGCTGCTGATGCTCTTGTCACTCATGGCGCTTCATCGCTTTCGTTCATGCGCGGTACGCACAGCCAGGCGCGGCTGTGCCATATTCGCCTAATATTCAAACACCACTGCTTGATGGCATTGCACCTCCGGGACGGTCACCTTTACCCTGTTGCCGCTTCGTGTCAGGCGGAGTTTCCTGCCCTGTGGCGCCAGGTAAGCGCCGCGTATCTTTTCCGGCACGCTGATCTCGATGGGTACGTCATGCAGCGGAACCAGATCCTCGATTAGCTGGCAACGTCCGCGAGGCAGCGGAGGCCCGTACAGCAGATGCCCGACATAACGGTTCTTTGCCTGCTGCCGCACGAAGCTTACCCTTCCGGCACTTGGCAGGGACACCTGGAAGTTGGGCCTGCGGTATATCCGCCGCAATGCGTTGATGAAGAACTGCCGATGCGTGCGGGCGGCATGAACATGGTACATCTCGCCCAGGAAGTGCGGCAGGTAGATCACCCGGCCCTTCTGAACCGCGCCGGGATGAGGAGCATCCTCCGGCACAAACGGCGTATTCAAATGCCCGCAGTAGTGTTCGAACGTCCGGCTGAAGTATGGTTCGCGTATCGCGGCAAGCACAGTGCCGTCTGTCACTCGCACCTGCACAGCCGGCTGGTAGCAAAGGAACGGCGCCGCGGGCAATTCCTTGGCCAGGGCCTTGCCCCGCAGCAGATAATCCAGGTCGAATCGCCCCGGCCCTATGTACTTCGCGCCAACGTCCAGCAGGAATCTCTTGCCCTCAGCATCAAGTCCGCTCGTGCCCAGGACGAGCAGGCTGCCGCCGTCCGCAGCGTACTGGTTGAGCTTCCGCGCCATCGTCTCATCCAGTCGGACGTTGCCGGTGAGGATGATCGCGTCGAGGCCGGCCAAGTCATTGCCGTCGCGGACGACCCTGAAATCCAACTGGCTTTCGAGCAGCATGTTCGCCACGCCCTGGTCGTGGTTGGCCTCGCTGCCGCTGAGCATCAAGCCCAGGTTGGCAGCCGGCTGGGCATCAAGCCCGTAGGCTTCAATCTTGCGAACGTACCGATACGCCTGGCCGACGTTGCGGTACGTCGCCATTTCCATCTGGCCGCTTGGATGCAAGTGATCACCAAAATTGCAGCGAGCGCCGAAAGCGATCATGGCCGACGCCTCGTAGCGCAGCGCATCGGCGTGCTTAAAGCCGCCGAACTCGCCCCAACTGGTGTGGAACTTGCCGCTCATGGCTGTGAAGGGCTTGCCCAGCATGCTGAAGAATCGCGAGCGGATCGGGAAGCGGTCATAGCCACCCCAGGTCGTCGGCAGGTCCTCCAGATCATAGTGCGTCGCATAAGCATGAAACTCATCGCTGTACATGTTCCCACAGCCGTTCTTCGGCCCGCCATTGAAGAAGATGGACGCTTGCGGATGGCTGGCCTTGACCGCCTCTGAGAGCCTGGCCATCGCATTGCGCCACGTGCGGCCATGCTGAATCTTCGCATCGGCTGGGTTCTCGGCATCCAGGCCTGCGTCGCGCATGGCCTGCCGGCATCGGTCGCAGTAGCAGACGACGCAGCAGCAGATGTCGTACCAGAACCCGTCCACCGGGAACATGCGGCAGATTTCCTCGCTCTGGGCGACCATGTGGTCCAAATATGGCCCGCTTGGGCACATGAAGTCCCAGGCGCAGTTGGGGAACGGATCAGTCGGCTTGTGCTCCGGTTTGACGAAGCTGTTGCGCTGCGGCTGGCCTTGCCTGTCGAGGGCGACCCAGTCGGGATGCCTGAGGGCATCGCCTGAGGACCATCCGATAGTGTAATAGATCGGACAGTTGACGTTGATCTCGTGGCAGGCGTCGATCTGCTCACCCAGAAGATTTCTGCTTAACGTCGGGTGTACAAAGCCGACCTTAGTCGGATAATAGCTCCAACTGTGGTGGCACTTGGCAAAAACGTTGATCGAATTGACTTGCCCGGCCTTAAGGGCGGCCTGCCACTGCTTGCGGTCGAACTTCGCTCCAACATCGGGAATGGCTTGCGAAGTGTGGAAGTCCAAGTGGATCTGCCGCGATGGGATCTTGAACACAATAACTCCTTTCGGGTGGACATCATCATGCAACGACTTTTTCCATGCCAGGTAATATAGCTATAACACCGCCGGGCTGCCCTTGTCCAGACCAACCAAGATCGAATCATTTGGTTGCCCCATTACGCCGATAGTAGAATAACGTTTCATCCGATTTGTTCTTTGAGTTTCGTTTTGAGGATTTCGCATGATTGTTGTTCACGTGACGCATGAGGCCGTCGAAAAGATCGGGGGCATTGGCGCGGTCATCGCCGGGCTGATGAACGCCCAGCCGTATCAGAAGAACGTTTCTCGCACGATCCTCCTGGGTCCGCTGCTGACGACTGATCGCCCGGTCAACCTTCGCCTGGGCGAAGGTGGGCATGTAATCTATAGTTCCCTGGACGGCATCTACACGCCGCCGTGGCGAGAGAAATTCCGCCCCATCGAGAAGACCTATGACGTCGGCATCATCTATGGCACCAGGAAGGTTTGCGACCCGTGCAGCGGGCAGGCTGTCGATGCCGAGGTGCTGCTGGTGGATGTCTTTCATTCCAACAAGGATCGCCTGAACCTCTTCAAGGCTGAGCTATATAAGAAGTTCGGGGTGCCCTCTGCGCAATTCGAGAATATCTGGGAGTACGAACAGTACGTCCGCCTGGCCGAGCCCGGCATGGAGGCCCTCAAGGCTATTGGCTGCAACGGCGCGACCAGCCAGGTGGTGCTGCTGGCTCATGAATACATGGGCATGCCGACTGCGCTGAAGGCGGTGCTGGCCGGCTCAGCCAACACGCGGACGGTCTTCTATGCGCACGAGGTCGCCTCGGTCCGGCCGGTCGTCGAGAAGCTAGCCGGGCATGACACGATGTTCTACAACGTCATGTGCCAGGCGACGAAACACAACCGCACAATGGAAGAGATCTTTCCCAGCGTCTTCGACAACTATAAGCATGCGCTGGTCAAGGCTGCCCGTTACTGCGATCACGTATTTGCAGTAGGCGACTACATCGATTCCGAGCTGCGCTTCCTCGACCCGCACTTCCGCACAATGGACATCGACCTGGTCTACAACGGCATTCCCGCCATCCCGCTGAGCCTGGAGGAAAAAGAGGCCTCCCGCTCGCGGATGAAGCAATATGCCCAAAACTTATTTGGCCAGCAGCCGACGTGGATATTCTCGCACGTCTGCCGACCGGTGCTTTCCAAGGCCATCTGGCGCGACCTGCGAATGCTTCACGAGATGGAGCCGCTGCTGAAAGAACGCGAAGAGACGGTCGTGTTCTTCATGCTCGGCACGTTGGGCGGCCAGCGCCGCAGCCAGGACGTCCGCCACATGGAGCGCGTCTATGGCTGGCCGGTAGCGCACGAAGAAGGCTACCCGGACCTTTGCGGCGGCGAGGAAGTGCTGGGGCAGATCTTCGATGAGTTCAATCGCCATCATACAGCCATCCGGGCGGTTCTCGTCAACCAGTGGGACTGGAACGGGCGATTCTGCGGCGACCGGATGCCGGCTGAGATGACATTCGCCGATATCCGGCGCGGAACCGACCTGGAATTCGGCATGAGCGTCTATGAGCCTTTCGGCATCAGCCAGTTCGAGCCGCTGAGCTTCGGGGCTATCTGCGTGGTATCCAACATATGCGGCTGCATGGGCTATGCCCGCAAGGCCCTCGAAGCCCTGGCGCCAAAGAAGTATGACAATATCATTCAGGCCAGCTTCCTGGCTGTGCCGGAAGATTCTTTGGCCAGCGATCTCGATGGATTGATGAACCTTTCGATTCCGCAGCGCGACCAGGTCGAGACGGCTGAGTGCCGCCGCCTTGCGCAAGTCGCGATGCCGCTGCTGCCCCGCACACAGCAGCAGATGCGAAAGATCATCGCCAGCGGGTATGAGCTGGCTCAGCGGATGAGCTGGGAACATGTCGTCAGCGACTACTTCCTGCCCAGCCTGGGCCGAGTAGCCGAACCGGTGTAGCCTGTAGCCAGTCAGTCCACGAATTACACGAAGCTCACGAAGACGGCAACCGCGGCTTCAAAGGCTTGCGGAGCGCCTATAAGAAGCCCCCTGCGGAAGCAGGAGGATCCCCCGCCTTCCCGCGGGTGCTTCCTGGCCCAGCCAGCATCACCGAAATCCTCCCTGCGCGCCGGGCAGCAGCAAGTTGAAATCCCGATTATTGCTGCGTAGAGTAACTAGGCGTGCTTAAGCGTAGTCCCTACTTGCAATAAGGTACAAACCATGAAGATTTCGCCTGCCGCGGAGCTTGCAGTTCGCGGCGTGCTGGTTCTGGCACGTCATTACGGCCAGGGGCCTGTCACGTTGTCGATGATCTGTGCCGATCGGGAACTGCCCAAGCAGTACCTTACGAAGATCTTCGCTTCGCTGGCCAAGGCGGACATTGTCACGCCGCTGCGCGGAAAGCACGGGGGCTATGTATTGGCCCGCTCGCCGGGCGAGATCACGCTTCTGGAAATTATCGAAGCCGTCGAGGGCCCGCTTTCCCTCAATTACTGCCAGCACACGCCGCCCAAGTGCGATCGCGTCACCTGCAAAATCCGCCCCATCTGGACTGAACTCCAGCAAGTCCTGAGGGACAAGCTCTCAGCCATGCACTTGAGCGACTGCTTGGCTGAGGAAGCCCAGGCGGCCGAGCAGGGCATTGGGATCAGATGAGACCGGGCTGAAATCCGAATGACGAAGCCCGAATGACGAATCAAACCCGAATGCTCAAATGACGAACGGATAGTGGCTGGCTGACTCGTCATTGCCGTTTTGTTATTGATTCGTCATTCGGGCTTCGTCATTCGGCATTTCATCTAAATGAACAGATTACCCGGCTGGTGCCACCCCCAAGCGTCGTTGTCGTTTGCTTGGGGGTGTTCGCCTTCTCATGGACAAGAGTTATTGATAAGAAGAGTAAATGCACATATGCTGCCTCAGACATGAGCGATTCATCTCAACCTTTTCATCGAAAAACTTGCGAGAGATGGAACGAACAATGGCAGGCGCATGGCCTGACTTTCTCCTGCTTTCATCGACGGCAGTTTCTCCGAAGAGATCGAACGCGAGAGTATTTTGTCGAAGCCGTAAATCGTGCCAGAAACAAACACGAGTTCCATGTTTGGGCCTACGCCATTATGCCTGAGCATATCCACTTGCTCATCTGGCCTATCTTGCCGGACTACTCGATCTCTGACATCCTCAAGTCGATCAAACAGTCTGTTTCAAGGAAGGCCGTGGCCTGGCTCAAGGCCTGGAATCCGACGGGGCTGAAGTGGTTGGCTACGTCGCAAAAAGACAAGCCTTACCAGTTCTGGCAGGATGGGGGCGGATATGACCGGAACATTCGCACCTCGGCAGCACTGAAGGAAATGATTGCTTATATTCACTATAATCCCGTCAAGAGAGGACTGGTTGTCAATCCCGAAGATTGGCTATGGTCAAGTGCTCAGGACTGGGCGGGAGTCAGAATCGGGCCCATCAACATCGACAAGGAAACCTGTTTGAATACCTTGGTCCGGTAGGTCATCTCAATGAGGTTCGTTCTCTGCTGAGGCGAACACCCCCAAGCAAACAACGCTTGGGGGTGGCACCGAAGAAGAAATCCGCAGGATTTCAAATGAACAGATTTACGGCTCCGCGCTGGGCCTCATTCAAATATGTGGCTACGCCGCCTTCTTCCACGCCTTCAAGAAGTTCTTCTCGTTTGATGCCCATCAGGTCCATCGACATGCTGCAGGCCACCAGGCGGACGCCGGCTTTCCGAGCCGATGCAATCAATTCATCCAGTGGCGCCACGTTCTTCTTCTTCATTATGCCCTTGATCATCGCCAGGCCGAGCCCGCCCATGTTCATCTTTGACAGGCCCAGTTTGCCCGCACCACGCGGCATCATCCAGCCGAACATCTTCTCGACGGCGTTCTTCTTGACGCGGACCGCCTCCCTTCGCCGCAGCACGTTCAGCCCCCAGAACGTGAAGAACATCGTGACCTTGCTGCCCATGGCTGCCGCGCCGTTAGCGATAATGAACGCAGCCATCGCCTTGTCGAAGTCGCCGCTGAAGACCACCAGCGTCTTGTTCCTGCTCAAATCAGACGTTGGCTCAGCCGTCGACGTCATCGTTGCGTTCAACGTGCCTACCGTCTTTCGCACTGTCGCCAAATACTTGCCATCGCGGCACGCCAAGTCGATGAGGTCATTGCCCGTGCTGGCGCACCAGGATTTGACGTCGGCGGCAAAGGCGGAATCGCTGGCTATCAGCGTCAGCGACTCGCCCGCCTTGAGCTTATCAATCTCGCCCTTGAGTTTCATTATCGGCCCAGGGCATTGCAGGCCGGTAGCGTCCACCTGCCTGGCCGGGCCGCTACTTCCGACAGCCTGCCTGCTTTGCGTTTCGCGTGGCGATGGTGGCACAGCCTGGAATATCTGTGCCGACACAGACTGAAAAGCCTGTGCCGCCGGCGAGCCCATCGCGGCTGTGTACGTCTTGTATCCACCGCTGAGATTGCGGCAGGCAAAGCCATGCTGAGCCAATATCCGGCAGGCCAGGTACCCGCGCAGACCCACCTGGCAAAACGCCAATATCTCCCGGCCTTTGGGCAACTCAGCCAGCCGGCTGCGAAGCTCGTCCAGCGGAATGTTGATCGCCCCGGGAATGGTGCCGGCCTCCACCTCCGCCGCCGTCCGCACATCAAGCAGCACCTGCTGATCGGTAAGTTTGGCAATGTCATCCGCATGACATATTTGCACGTCGCCGCGAATAACATTGGCAGCCACGAAGCCGGCATAGTTGATCGGGTCCTTCGCCGAGCCGTACGGCGGCGCGTATGAAAGCTCCAGGTCTTCCAGGTCGAAGACGGTCATTCCCGCGCGAATCGCCACGGCCAGCACGTCGATGCGTTTATCCACGCCGTCGGCGCCGACAGCCTGAGCGCCAAGAATCCTGCCCGTCTTGGGGTCGAAGAGCAGTTTCAGATCTATAGACGTTGCCCCTGGATAGTAGCTGGCATGGCTGGCGGGATGAACATACACCTTCTCGTATGCAACGGCGGATCGCTTGAGGGTCTTTTCGCTCCGGCCGGTCAGGCCCACAGTAAGATCAAAGACCTTGCAGATGGCTGTGCCCTGCGTCTTGCGGTAGACGCTCCGGCGGCCAAAGATGTTGTCGGCGGCAATTCGTCCTTGGCGATTGGCCGGCCCAGCCAGCGGCACCAGGGCAGCCTGGCCCGTGACGAAATCGACCACCTCGACCGCATCGCCGACCGCCAGGATGTTCTCATCACTGGTTCGCATGTGTTCATCGACGGCTATGCCGCCACTTGGCCCCAATACCAGGCCCGCCTCGCCGGCGAGCTTCACGTCAGGTTGAACGCCGATGGCCATGATCGCCAGGCCGCACTCTATCGACCGACCACTACTGAGCTGTACGCTCAAGCTTTCGCCGCGCTGGGCAAAGGCCGTCACCGAGGTGCCCAGCAGCAGTTCCACTCCATGCAATTCAAGCTGCTGATGGATCGGCGCCGCCATCTCCGCGTCCACAGGCCCGAATACCTGCTTGTTCCGTTCCACAAGGCTGACGGCGATGCCCCGCTCTCGCAGGGCCTCGGTCATCTCCAGCCCGATGTAGCCGCCGCCAATGACCACCGCGCTGGCGGGCTTTCGCTCGTCGATGGCTGACTTGATCGCATCCATGTCCGCCATGCTGCGAAGCGTGAACACCTTGCTGCTGCTAGCGCCGGGAATGTCCGGGCGGATAGGCTCAGCCCCGGGGCTGAGAATCAGCGCGTCGTATGGCTGGAGGTACTCCCGTCCGCTGGTCAGGTCTCGCACGGCGATGGTCTTGGCCTGGCGGTCGATGCGAAGGACTTCGCTGTGAATTCGCGCATCGATGTTGAACCGGCGGCGCAAGGCCTGCGGCGTCTGAACCAGCAGTTTGTCGCGATCGGCGATCCGCCCGCCGATGTGATATGGCAGGCCGCAATTTGCGAATGAAACGTGCCCGCCCCGCTCGAACATGATGATCTCAGCCTGCTCGCTAAGCCGCCGGGCGCGGGCAGCCGCCGACGCTCCGCCGGCCACGCCGCCAACGATCACGATACGCATATTCTTTTCCATGGTGTTTGCTCCGTACGAAAATGCCATTGACGCATCTCAACCCATTGCCTTGTCCTGCTTCGCGCAGTTTCTCCGGACGCACTTGAGGACGCCCGGCAATTGCGGCGATGCGATGCGATACAGCACGCTGCGGCCTTTGCGATGGCTGCTCAGCAGGCCATGGCCTTGCATCAGCCTGAGGTGCTCGCAGGTCTGGTGCGCCGGCAGGTTGCACAGCTCGGCGATGCGATGCACGGGCATCTCCTGCTGCATCAGGATATCCACCATCCGCAGGCGGACCGGGTGAGCCAGCACCCTCAGGCACTGGGCAGCCTTTGCGAGTGAATCCATCTCCAGCAGCGACATCCGGCGATTTGTCATGTGGTGGCGTTTCCTTTCCGGTTTTACTACTCATAATATCGAGACTTCTCGACTATTTCAATAATTTCTTCTGAGACACCTGATCTAAAGTTTTGCGGGTTCATCGGGCGATAACAGATATCGTTGGCAAACGAAATGAATGCTCCGCGGGAAAATCCTTCCGGCAAATTGATGCGGCTGGCGCAGGCGGCCGCGGCATCCGGCGTGAGCCGGCAGACCGTCGAGTACTACATCATGATCGGCCTGGTCCGCCCAATCCGCCGCGGCAAAGGCCGATACTTCGACGACAAGCTCATTCGGCGCATCCGCCTCATCCGCGAACTCAACGAGAGCGGCTATACGCTGCGCGACATCCGCCAGACCTACCTCAGCAAGCGATAGTTCTTGCCTGCCGCAGATTTCTTCTTGTGGTGCGCGGAGAGTGGTTGCTCCGCTTCGCTCCGCAAACCACTGGCACCCTTCGATTGCCTTTTTGACGGATATCTACGCTTGCGAAGCAGGCGGCGTCTGTTGCCCTTCCGCCGGAGGCGTAGTCGGCTCGGCTGTAGATTGGGAAGTGCTGGCCGGCGAAGTCTCAGCCGGCACGACCTCGGGCTTGACTTCCGTAACGGCGGGCCCGGGCTCTTCCGCCTCGTCGATGTAGACGTCGTCCAGGTCGGTGGCGTCCACCTGCCGCCGCAGCAGCAGGTAGATGATCGTGCTCGAGGAGGCCAGGAAGCTCATCACGTAGCCGGCGACACTCGCGGCCAGCAGGAAGACCCAAACGCTGATAAAAAATGCCCCGATGGATTCCAGCGTGCTCATGGCCTGCCAGTTGTGCGTGCCCCAGAGATTATCGAACGTCGGGGCGATCCAAAGCACGTCGATCTTGTCGGCATCCTGGCCAAGGCTTTGCCCGCCCCACCAGATGAACCACTTGATGAAGAAATGCGTGCCAGCCAGCGCCAGGTACACAAAGAGGCGCACGAAAAGATAAGTGATCGTGCCGTAGACCAGGGCAATCAGGCCATACAAGGCAGACCGCCACGGCCGGGAGATGACGTAGGTGAAGCTTCGGCTGATGGCGTCAAAGCTGTCGCTGCCTTCAACTGCGATGGTCGGATACATCAGCGGCCCGCCTGCGACGAGACCAACAAGCAGGAACGCAATCGCCAGCCCGCCCAGCAGAAGCAGGAAGAACACAAGCCCGCCAATGATGGGCATCGGAAAGACGATCAGAGAGAACAGCGCCATCAGCACCCCGATGCCCAGGATGATGGCCAGCGGCAACAGCGGCGCCGTGACGAAACTGCCGAACTTGCTGATGGAGAACTTCAGCGCCTGGGCGACGGAGATCTTCTCGCCGCGGGCAGCCTGCAGGGCGGCCATTCGGTGTATCGCGCCGCCGAACAGCGCCCAGACCGCCAGTGCGAAGGCGAGGAACAGTATTGCGTATACGTAGTGCTCCGTAATCAGCCAGGCGATGCCCTGGGCAGCCATCAGCAGCCAGAAGAAGAATCCGGCCCCGTCCTCACCGGCGACCTGGGCGGGCGCCGACCCCTGGGAAGCCAGCATCACGCTGTCAGCCAGCATCTTGTCCTGGCCGGCAGAGAGCGCCTGGTAGCGGCTCATCCCGCTGAAGATATTGCCGTGCGCAACAGCCGACAGTGCATTCTTGAAGCATGCAAACTCGAAATCGCGGAATACGCTCGACACGTCGTCCCCGCGAATATCGCGGAGGCGTCGGTCGAAGGCCACCTTAAGGTCAGTCAGCCTGCGCCAGGCTGCGCTTTCGTCCCGCTCCAGTTGTGCTTGCGCCTGCGCCTTTTCGTTTGCCTTGACAGCCTCATCCTTGCTTAGCTTCTCCTGGGCGAGTTTGCCTGCGCCTTCGAGGTTGGCAGCTATGGCCTCGGTCTCGGCATCAAATGCCGACTCGGCGTCTTTCAGCAGTTGCCGCCAAGTGATATTTCCTTCGCGGGCATCTTTCAGGACGTCCGCGGGCTGGCCCTTTGGCTCGACGCGCTGAATTCGCTCACGGAATGCGATGCCCAGGTATGGACTTGTTACGGGAAAATTGTCGAACGTGGCCTGATCATGGCGGGCAGCCGTCAGCAGGTCGGCCGAACGCTTCAGTCGATCTCGCTGCCAGTCATCCTTCATCTGGTCGAAGTCGCCGCCAGGCCGGCTGACATACCAGGAAATTTCCTGCGGATGCGCCTGCCTGTTGGCTGCCCACCATGCAACGTCCAGCAGCCAGCCAAAACAGAACAGTAACGTCAATGCCGCTACCGCCAGCACCAGCTTGCTGACGTGCATGGCCACGTGAAACGACCTGAAGATCTGGGTGAAGCTGAACAGCTCTATCCAGTTCACTCGCCGCAGTTCATGTTCATCGGCCATCGGTCTTCCTTTCAGTCTGCGTGTTCGATCCACCTGCAAGGGCTGCGCCATAAATGTTTACAGGAACGGATATGCTGCGGCAGCCTCTGCTTGTTCCGAACCCAAGGCGCACTGCCGCCCTGGGGCGCTTCAACTTGCGATGAATTGTAGAGTTAGCCCTCTTCCCGTGCAAGATAGAAGATTCCAACGTGCTACCCTCAGTTACAGAAGCAATTGTGGTGCAGGCGCCGCGCCTGCAGTCATGCCAATGCCAAGGATGTGCAGGCGAGACCCCGCACCACAAAACGGCAACTACTCTCATGTTGACCGCGGCCAAGATGCCCGCCCCACATTAAGTAGTCGCCGGCGCCTTCAGCAGTTCATCCAGATCGAAGCCAGCATTGCGCAGTTGCTCTTCATGGCCGGCGAGATCCACTCGCCGCTCAATCAGTTGTGCCAACTTCTTATATTCTTCCTTCGCCACGTTGACCGCATAGTATGCCCGCAGATGGCCCAGCCGCAATTGCAGCAGGCTGAAGCTATCCCTGGCCATCTCGCCGCGGAGGATTACCTTGTCGTAATCATGTTCCTCCCCGGCGAACTCCAGGTGCAGGTCGAAGATGTCCGACCAGATGTACGTCAGCAGATCGTACTTCTTTGCGTTCCCGCCGGCCATGTTCGCCCCGGCCAGGCTGCCGGTATACTCAGCCTGCCCCCAGTGCTCTACGCGGCGGCGAATGTGGAAGAACGGATCAGGATAATTCGCCAGGTCGCCGGCTGCGTACATGTCCGCCTGTGAGGTCTGCATGTACTCGTTGACGAGCACGCCGTTGTCGATCTGCAGGCCGGCCTGGCGGGCGAGTTCCACGCTGGGTTCGATGCCGACGGCGATGACGGCCAGCTCGCACGGAACCGACTGCCCGGACGCCAGCGCAACCGACCTGGCACGATGCGGGCCCTGAATTGAGGAGGCCTGCTGGCCCATCATGAAGCTCACCCCGCGCTGCTGGCAATAATGCTCAACGTAATCCGCCAGTCGCTTGTCGGCAAACCGCGACCATAGATGGCTTGAACGATTAATCAGCGTCACGCTCATGCCGCGCTGGGTCAGCGAGCTGGCGAGTTCCACGCCAATGAATCCCCCGCCGATAATGACCGCACGATCGCCCGGCCTAGCGCGGCGCGAAACCTCAATCGCGTCGTCCAGCGTTCGGAAGTAATGCACGCCGGGAAGGTCGCTGCCTTCCAGCGGCAGCTTGATCGGCTGGCCGCCCATGCCGAGCAAGGCCTTGTCGAACTCGATTTCATCGCCCTGCGTAAGAGTGGCCACCTTTCGCGCCAGGTCCAGACGCTCCACCGCCTGGCCCGGCACGAGTTCAACATTGTTGACGCGATAGAACTCCGACGGCTCGATGAAGACCTCGCTGTCAGCCTTTCTGCCCTGCATGTACTCCTTGCTCAGCGGCGGGCGGTGGTAAGGCAGGTGAACTTCCCGCGAGACGAGCATGACCGAGCCGCTGGAGTCGGCCTGGCGAATCGCCCTGGCGGCAGATGCGCAGCTTAGCCCGCCGCCGATTAACAGGTACTTGGTCCTTCTCATCATTGCTCTCCTTATTCGATATTTCAGCCATAGACCAATCCTAGGTTTCCAGGGCGGCGCAGGCTGAGGGAAAGCGGCGTCATAGCCGCCGCAGTCCAAGGGCCCCGATCATCTTTGATTCCCCACCCATCCGGCGCTAGGGTTGCTAGTGGCAAATGAAAGAACAAGAAAAGAGGTGCAGCCATGGCAGGCACGACAGGAACCACAGAGTCAGTATCAGCCAAACATCTGCCCCTTGCCGAGGCGGTTGAGGCCTTTATCAAGGCCGGCTTCCAGCCGCACTTTGACGAGCTGCGGGAAGGCTTTTGCACGAATCCAACATGGCAGAAGATGCGCGAGCTGGGGACGGATCTCTGGCTGGACACCGGCAGTCTCGACGAGGCCGGCCCGCTGTGGACGCAGGAGTTTTCCTCGCTGACGACCAACAATACCTTGTTGAACCGCGAAGTCCAGAAGGGCCAGTATGACGACGTGATCGCCCAGGCAGCCGGCCTGTTCAGCGATTATGGACTCAGCGAGCAACAGTTGATGCTTGAGATCGCGTTCATCCTCAACGCCCGGCACGCGCTGAAGCTGGTGGAGCGGTTTGATGCGTTCGTCAGCGTCGAAGAGCACACAGCCTTGGCCCATAACGTAGCCGCATCGGTAGAGTACGCGCGGCGATACTACCACATCTGCCCGGAGCGATTCATCGTGAAGATTCCCTTTACGCCGGCGGGCCTGCTGGCGACACGGTTCCTCAGCGACGAGGGCGTGCCGGTGAACCACACCCTCGGCTTTTCGGCGCGGCAGAACTATGTGATCGCCCGGCTGGGCCGGCCTAGCTACGTCAACGTGTTCCTGGGCAGGCTCAACAGCTTTGTTGTGGACAACAAGCTGGGCGATGGGCTGTACGTCGGCGAGCGTGCGACGCTGGCCTCACAGGCGGCCATTCGGCAATTGCGCGAGGAATTCGGCTTGCCGTCGTTGCAGATCGGTGCCAGCTTCCGCGCGGGCGGGCAGGTTCGCGACCTGACTGGCATCGACGTGATGACTATGCCGCCAAAGGTCGCCCAGGAATTCCTGGACCTGCAACTGCCGGCTGATCAAATCACCGATCGCACCATGGAGACCTACGGCGTAGCGTTCAAGCCGGATGTAGACCCGGCAGCCATCACCATCGACTCGCTCTGGAACATCGATCAAGAGATCAAGGACTGCGTTGATGCCCTGGAGCAGGAAAACATGGAGAGCTTCACGCCGTCTGACCTGGTGGAGTTCTTCCGCGATCACGGCTGCGGGGATTTCATGGTCGACTGGACGTCGCAGGAGATCGAGACCAGCTACAAAGAGGGCAAGATTCCGAAGATTGACAATTGGCGGCAGGCGCTTCTTTCGGGCCGGTGCAGCCTGGACAGTCTGATGAACCTGGCCGGGTTGAACAGCTTCACCGTCGACCAGAAGGCGATGGACGACCGCGTTCGCGGCGTGCTGGCAAAGAAGGCCTGAAGAAGTCGCACAGCCGCTGTGCGCAAGCCTTTCTGCACGGGCCTCTAGAACATGCGCGGCGGAATTTTCAGCTCTGAAGGAGCGAAATCCGACCGCTGGATCGCGCCCCTTCAGGGCTTGTTCATTTCATTCATTCTTCCCCAGGCCTGCGCTGCGCCCTGCGGGCTTCGCTACGGCCTGGGCTTCCATATCCCGGCCCTTCAGGCCGGACGGCAACGGTCACTTCCTTGTTGAGAGGCTTGCAGGCCTCATGGATAGGGCGCTGGACCTCGCAGAGAAGCCTGCAGGCGAGACGCCTGCACCACAAGGCAGCAGCGCCTTTGCCTCAAGCAGAGAGCGGGCGTGCCACACATATGGCTGGTCGCTGAAATTGCTGAACCTGCCGATCCTGGCGCTAACCCACCACTGTCTCCATCTGCGGAACCAGTTCGACCTTGATCCAGCCGGGTTGGCGCTCATCGAAGGC
This sequence comes from uncultured Planctomycetaceae bacterium, assembly GCA_964417755.1. GTDB lineage: Bacteria > Planctomycetota > Phycisphaerae > SM23-33 > SM23-33 > CAYQJH01. The sequence goes on along the minus strand of CAYQJH010000016.1, from coordinate 16,776 downwards.
CTTGTACGCGTCAATCACGGAAACCAGCGGCTCGACGTTGGAAAGAATAGCCGCCGGATCGGCGCTGCCATTGCGCACCAGTTCCAGCAGCAGCGGGACGTACTTGCGGTGATTGCAGTCGCCACCGACGATGGCCAGGTTCTTGCCCAAGGCCTTGCCCAGCGGGAAGAAGGCCGCCGACTCTGGATAGACGCCGATGATGGATATCCTGCCGGCCTTGCGAACCACCTGCACCGCCCAGTTAAGCACCTGCCCCGGCGCGTTGCCGGGCACCCATGTCTTGCCATGCGGATGCGTCTGCGGGGCCACCTGCTTCAGTTCACGCTGAAATTCCTGTTCCAGCTCTCGCGACGCCGCGGCAGCCGGCCCGTGCTCGGGACGAACCGCGTCCACGCCCACGGCATCGATCACACGGTCTGCCCCATCGCCGCCGGTCATCTCCAGGATGGCCTGGACGGGGTCTTCCTGCTCGAAATTCACCACCTCTGCGCCTTGGTTGCGGGCCATCTCCAGCCGGCTTTCGATATGATCCACGGCGATAATTCTTCCTGCACCCATCAGCATGCACGAGAGGATGGCAAACTGGCCGACAGGCCCGCAGCCAAAGACAACAACCGTCTGCCCGGGCATGATTTCCGCCAGGTCCGCCCCGAAATAGCCCGTGGGGAAGATATCGCTGATCATGATGGCCTGGTCGTCGCTGACCTCATCAGGAATGCGAACCATCCCCACGTTGGCGAAGGGAATTCTCGCGCGCTCAGCCTGGAGGCCATTGAATGGGCCGGTGCTCTGCGGGCCTCCAAAGAAGGCCACCCCTGCCGCCTTGCCGTTTGGATTGGCGTTGTCGCACTGAGAGAACGAGCCTTCGCGGCAATGTGTGCAATATCCGCAGGCAATGGTCGAGCAGATCACCACGCGGTCGCCCTTAACGAAGTTGCGCACGCCGCTGCCGACCTCTTCGACGATTCCCACGCCTTCATGGCCCATGATCGTTCCGCTGGCCATGCCTGGCATCGTACCGCGGATCATGTGCAGGTCGGTCCCGCAGATGGCTGAGGAGGTGATGCGGACGATGGCGTCCTGCGAGTGCTGAATTCTGGGCTCGGCGACGTCTTCCAGCCGGACGTCTCCAATATCGTGAAATACGACCGCTTTCATGTGAGTCTCCTTGCTGCTTGAATCAGTCGTGCTACCGGAAAGCCCCTTAACCCCGGCTGTCCGAAGACAGCCATAACATGATAGGGTCGCCGGCCTGAAAATGTGGGCGTTGATCGAGCGGTCTTTAACCATCGAACATGTGCGCAAGCTGGCCGGTCGCTTCAAGGTGCGGCCGGAGCTGTTCATGCCCTAATAGCTGCCCAAGAAGTTTGTCCCGCTTCTTGACCGCCATTACGTCGGAATCGGCGGCGGGGCCACTTCTTGCGCAAATCGGCCGACGATATCCTTGGCCGAGATGGCGAAAGCAATCTGCGCCAGGCCCACCAGGACAGCGTACAGGGCGATCAGCCAGACTATCGCTAGCGCGCCGGCGAAGGGATACAGGAACACCAACAAGCCAAACGCCACGCTCAGCGCCCCGCCAAGAATCAGCAGCCACTGCCTGCGGATGATCTTTCTGTGCCAGGCGGCTGCCACGATCTCCAGTATGCCGACGATAATAGCCCTTGCGGCGATCAGCAGCAGCAAGGCCAGTGCCGTGATGGCCGGCCAGACGAAGGCAAGTATGCCCGCGACTATGCCAATGATGCCCAGTACAGGCACGAGGTAATTTCCGCGAATGCCTCCCGGGCTCATCAGCCAGCCGCCCAAGGCCAGCAGGCCGTCTATCAGCGCAAAGACGCCGAAGAGAATTATCAGCACCAGCAGCGTAATTCCAGGCCAGGCTAACGCCAGAATGCCGAACAGAACGGCTGCCAACCCGCGCAGGCCCAATGACCATTTGAATTTCTTCAATGCTTCCACACTGCACCTTCCACCTTTCAGAGACCATTTTCCCCTTTTGGAACATTCTATGCGGGCAATATGGTCATTGTGGTCCAGGCGAAACGCTTAACCACCTATAGTTGCAGAGTGAGAATCACTCGCTCGACAATCATTGTGCTGGGCCTGCTGCTGGTGGTGCTGGCAGCGGTTATGGTTGCCGGCCTGTCCCGCCAGCGTGCCGCGGGCAGGCTTAGCTTCGCCATCGGCGGCACGCCCGATGAACTTGACTTCTGGCAGAACCTGCTGGCTGAGTTCCGCCGCGAAAGCGGCATTGACATCGAGCTGCTTCGCCAGCCCTCCGACAGCGATCTCCAGCGGCAATCGCTGGTGACGGCCTTGCAGGCCCGCCTGCCCAGCCCCGATGTGTTCCTGATGGACGTGGCATGGGTCGAGCAATTCGCCGCGTCCGGCTGGCTTGAACCGCTGGACGAGGGCGCCGGCCAACTTGATCCGAGCGTGTTCTTCCCCCAGGTCGTGCAGCAGGCTGACAAAGTGGATGGCCGGCTGATCGCCCTGCCGGTCTATGTTGACGGCGGCATTCTCTACTATCGCAAAGACCTGCTGGACCAATTGCACCTGAGCGTGCCGCAGACATGGCAAGAGCTGGTCGCCGCCAGCCTGGCGGCGCAGGAGCATTTTCGGCCGGGCAACGAATCCTTCTACGGATTCGTCTGGCAGGGCGCGCAGTACGAGGGACTGACGTGCAACTGGCTGGAGTTCGCAGCCTCCGGCGGTGGCGGGTTCGGCGAGGACCTGAACGTAGACAGCCCCGCCAACATCGAGGCTACACAGTTCATGCATGACCTGATCCACCGTTACGGGGTAAGCCCGCCCAGCACCTACACCGAGATGCGCGAGGAGCAGGCCCGTGCATGGTTCCAGGATGGCAACGCCCTGTTCGAGCGCAACTGGCCTTACGCATGGGCGCTGCATCAAGGGCCGACTTCGGCGGTAGCGGGCAAAGTTGGCGTGGCGGCTCTGCCGCATTTTCCCGGCTATGACAGCGTGTCGGCGATGGGCGGCTGGCACATCGGAATCAGCCGCTTTTGCGACAACAAAGATGCAGCCCGAAGGCTAGTCGCCTTTGTTCTGTCTTATGCTACGCAGAAGCGCCTGGCCCTTCGCCTGGGCTGGTATCCCGGACGGGCAGACGTATACGACGATGCAGAACTCGCCTCCGCCTTGCCGCACTTGCGCCAGTTGGCGGGCATCTACCGTAATCTTCGCGCCCGCCCGAGGCTGGCATATTACACGCTGATATCAAACGTCATGCAGCGCAGCGTAAATCGTGTCCTGGGCGGCAGGCAGGACGCGTCGGCAGCCTTGAGCCAGGCCCAGAAGCAAATCGGCCAGATCGAGGCACGCTATGGACACTGAGGCAACCGAGCGCCTGGCCGGCCCGCGGCAGGATCGGCACACCGCATGGTGGATGGTGACGCCCATGCTGGCGTTCATCACGCTGCTGATCCTCGTGCCCATTGCAGGCACTGCCGTCAACAGCCTGTTCCTCGATGTCGCCTTTCGCAGCGGGAAGTTCGTCTTCTTTCAGAATTACTCAGCCTTGCTGGCTGATGACGGCTTTGTCCAGGCTGCGCGGTTCACCGTGCTGTTCGTGGCGGTCTCGGTGCCGCTGGAACTGCTGCTTGGTCTTGCGATGGCAATGCTTCTGGATGCCAAGACCCCGCTGCGCACGATCCTGCGGACGTGCGTCCTCATACCGTGGGCGGTGCCGGCGGCTGTCTCAGGCCGAATCTGGGAGCTGATCTACGGCTACTCCCACGGCCTGGCGAACAGCATCCTCATGACGCTTGGCCTGGCTGATGCGCCGATCAATTGGCTGGGCACGAGCGAGGGCGCCTTCGCAGCCGTCGTGCTTGCCGACGTGTGGAAGACCACGCCGTTCGTAGCCATCATCCTGCTGGCCAGCCTGCAAGCGGTGCCTTCGCAGCTTCTGGAGGCAGCCAAAGTCGACGGCGCCGGCGCGCTGCAGGCCTTTCGCCTGGTTACGCTGCCTATGATCCGCTCCGGCGTCATCGTGGCAGCCTTGTTCCGCATGATCGATGCCTGCCGCATCTTCGACCTGCTCTACGTCTTGACGCACGGCGGGCCCGGCGGGGCCACCACCTCGCTGTCGCTCTACGCGCAAAGATACTTCCTGATGAGCGATTTCGGCTATGGATCAACCATCTCCGTTATCCTCTTCATTATCGCGATGGCACTGGCGATCTTCACCATCAGGCTCGGCCGATTTGAATCGGAGGCCACATGAGCCGGCGCATCCAGCAGATAATCATCATCGGCGGCACGATCTTCTTTGCCGCCCTGTCGCTGGGGCCGCTAGTGTATGTGTTGTACGTCAGCCTGCTTTCGCCGGCACTATCGCCGCAGGCGGGCAGCACGCTGAGCCTGGAGCACTATCGCACCGTCCTTACCGGGCCGGCGCTGCACTTTCCGCGGCAGTTGCTCAACAGCGTCGTCGTCGCATTCATCAGCGCCGCCGGCAGCGTGATGTTGGCTTCGCTTGCCGCCTATGCCATTACTCGCCTGCCGCTGCCCGGGCGGATGACCATCCTGATGGCTGTCCTGGTTGCAGCCATGTTCCCGCAGATCGGCATTGTGGGTTACCTCTTTCGGATGATGTCGGCCTTGGGCTTGATCAATACCTACCCCGCGTTATGCCTGCCATACGTTTCGTGGACGCTGCCGATCTCGCTCTGGATACTCGTGGGCTACTTCGCCAAGATGCCGCGAGATTTGGATGATGCCGCCCGGCTGGATGGCTGCTCGCATTGGCAGACGCTGTGGAAGATCATCCTGCCGATGGCCAGGCCGGGCATTTTGTCGGTCTTCCTGCTGGCGTTCATTTACGCCTTCAATGAGTTCATGTTCGCCCTGATGCTCACGAGTGACTATCGTGCCCGAACCGTCAGCGTGGCCATCGCCGTCTTCCAGGGCGCTCACGGGCAGATGCCCTGGGGCGACATTACAGCTGCTGCCGTAGTCACTACTCTGCCGGTTGTATTGTTGACGATCCTGTTCCAGCGCCACGTTGTTCGCGGCCTGACGCAGGGAGCAATCAAGGGATGAGAGATGTCTAAGACTTCCTGGTGTTCGCCTGGCCTGCCGGTGCCGTGGTTTGCGGAGCGAAGCGGAGCAACCACGTTTTGCCACCCAGCAGCGTGGTTGCTCGTCCCTTCGGGACTTCGCAAACCACGGCACCCATCGATTGACTTGTCACAGAGCACTAGGACTTCTTGGTGTTCGCCTGGCCTGTCTGCAGTGCAATTTGGTAGCGGCCGAACTGGCCTATGCAGCGAAATATCGCCAAGCCGAAGATGCACGTCGCGATGGCCAGGGCAGCCATAGCCACGCTCCAGAGGACGATAGAAAGTATTGCTTCGCTCGCACTGTCCGGTGGCGCCTGAGGCAGCAGTGAATTGATCGGCGAGGAAACCATCACGATGACAGCAACGCTCAGACCCAGTCCCGCCGCCCATAGGAGCATCATCAGCCAGAGGATCGCAAACTCCTTCGGGTTGCGCCAGGCGATCCTGAAGACTCCGCGGATATCCAATGGATGGCCGAGCTTGGGGCTGGCCAGCCGCAGCAGGCCAAGCGGCAGCAGCGGCATGGTGAGGATGGGAGCGATGTATAGAGCCGCCACCGCGATCATCTGCCCAACGGCGAGAAGGTTCGCCAGGGCAAAGACCGGCGGCATGTCCGGCGCGGTCCGGCTGTGAGTCAGCGTCTGGCTCGTTGCGCTAAGGAAGAATTGCATCAAGAAACCCAGTGTCAGGATGCCGACAACCACGCAGGCCCCGGCCATCACGTATGTCCATTGCCCGAGGTACTGCCCCTGGAGATCAATGAGGCGAATTGTACCGCAAAAGAGGAACGTCATTGCGACAGCCAGCAGGGCCATCCAGAGGATGCTCAACGTGTTGCTCAGACCGAACGAGCCAGCGCCCAGACAATCGGCAGCCAGCGGATGGATTGTTGCGCCGGTCATGTCCGCGCCGCACCAACTGCAGCTCTGTGCATCGGATGGATGAAGGTTGTGACAGATGGGACAGCGTATTCGCCGGCCTTCGCTCTTGTCGCTGTTAAGCACGATCAGGAAGGCCACGGCGAAACCCGCCGCCCACCCCGCCGCCCCGCCAATGTAGACGGCTGCAAGCTTGTGCGAGTCGAAGAACGCCAAACCCACAGCCATTCCCGCCAGGATGCCCAGCATGCCCAGGATCAGGATCGTCCAGCCTGCCTGCTTATGCTCAAGAACATCGCCTTCCTCAGGCGCTGGCGCGACTGGCATCTCGGCACTGGGCAAGTCGTCGAGGATACGGCTGAAAACAATCTGCTTGGCTTGCTTTTCAAGTTTGACGGCTGTTTGCTCGGCGGTGGCCTGGCCTTGCTGCTTGTCCTTTTCACTCTTGGAAGCCAGTGGGCGAGAGCCAGCCGGGATGAGTTCAATGTCCTCAGCAGGCGCAGCAGCATCACCAGAGGGTTTCTCTTCCTCCGCCAGATCAAGCGGTTGAAGATCCATCTCGCCCTGCTGTGTGACCGCGGGTTGCGGTTTCGTCGGGGGTGCTGCAAAGCCGACCTCTGCCGCTGGCGGCGGGGCTACCCTGGCGACTGGCGAAGGCGCGGTGATAGGCTCTATGGTCTTGACGGCAGCGTCGGTTCCAGCGACGGCGGCTGGCTCGGCATGGGCTGGCGGCGCGCCAATGGGCTGAACGGTGCCGCAAGAGGGGCATCGGAACTGTTTGCCCGCGGAGCCGTCGGGGGCGTCCATCAGTTCTCCGCAGGCTGGGTTGCAGCACATAACCAGGATGGCCATCGCTCACCAGTTCCGTCAATAATTCGACATTATCGATTCGCCTACGTCGCGAGCAACCGCTCCCTGTTCCATCAGGGCCTCCAGCGACTGTTTCATGGTCACCATGCCGAACTTGCCACCGGTGTGGAGGATATTCCGAAGCATGAATGAATCGCGACGCCGCACAACATTCTTTACTGCGTCCGTGGCGATAAGGATCTCGCAGGCAACCCTCTTGCCGCCGTCGACCGCGGGCACCAGTTCCTGGTGAATCACGCCCTGCAACGCCCCAGCCAGCAGGTAGCGCAGGTGGTCCTGGTCTTCCATCGGCCCGTAGCTCAGCAGGCGCTCGATGAGCTTGTCGATGGAGATTATGTGCAGCGTCGAGAGCACCAGCACGCCGGTCTCAGCCGCTGTAAGAGCGATCTTGATCGTCTCATAGTCGCGCATCTCGCCGATGGCGATAACATCGGGGTCTTGCCGCAGTGCAGCCCGCAGCCCAGAATAGAAAGTCTTAGTGTCGCGCCCGACTTCTCTCTGGCGGACGATGCTCATCTTGGCTTCGTGGATCGTCTCGATCGGGTCTTCAATGGTGATGACATGCCGCCGCTGGGTGTTGTTGATCTCGTTGATCATGGCGGACATTGTGGTGGTCTTGCCCTGGCTGGTGCTTCCGGTAATCAGGACGATGCCCTTGGTCTGCATCGCCAGATACTTGACGGTTGCCGGCAGGCCCAGGTCGTCGATAGTCCGTGCCTGCTCGGGCAGAATGCGAATGACCGCACCTACCGAGCGATCATTGTACGAGATGTTTACGCGATAACGCCCGTCATCATCGCTGACCATCAGGTCGTAGTCGAGCGTCTCGCGGAAGACCGCTGTTTGCTCAGGCGTGAGCATCTCCATTGCCAGGCGCGTGGCCAGTTCGGGCGTGACCTTGCCGGAAGTGGAAGGAATGAGGTCCTTGCCGATGCGGAACAGTACGGGCGCACCGGCGCAAATGTGGATGTCGCTGGCCTTTTGCGCCTTTGCGAGCGTAACAAGCTTCTTTATTCCAGGAGGAATCATGTCGTCGCCCCTGTTCTAATAAGGGAGCACACAGATCCCGTATAATAACTCTTAAGGCCAAAAACACCAATGGCCGGAACGCTTCCAGCGCCCCGGCCATCCGTGCATCATGTTCACGGTGCTGCGCGGCTCACTTGCTCGATGTAGCCTTGGCTGCGCGAGCGGCCGCCTTACGGACGCGCTCCTTGGCCTTGCGGGGACGATTCTTGATTCGCGTAGCCTTCTGGTTGGCGATGGTACGAACGCGTTTCTCTTTACGCCTCATTTGGGTTTCCTTTTCTGGAGTTAGCTAGACTGCAGGCATTCTACAAGCCAGCGTTGTGCAAGGCAAGTTCGCTTAAGCAGGCAGTCTGCGCCAGCGCCTCGCGCGTGTCGCGGGCGTGTCTCACGCGTGTCGCGGGCGTCTCGCGGGCATGTCTCGCACGTGTCGCGGGCGTCTCGCCCGCGTGTACCGAGGGCATCTTGCCCTCGTTCCCACGACAGACCGCAGGCGAGACACCGTCGGCACACGCGGGCAAGATGCCCGTGACACAGATTGTGCCTTGGCGCTAAGCCTTCACCTGTCGTGCGGCTGCGGCGTCCATCACGTAGATCAACTGGCCATCTTTGGGAGCGACCTTCGCAGCCGGCAGGCGATTGCGGGCCTCAGCATCGCCGCCTGTCAAAGCAGCGACGGCCTCGGCCTTGTCGGCGCCGCAAATCAGGAACATTACGTTGCGGGCTGCATTGATCAACGGAAAGGTGAAAGTCAGACGCATGCGGCCCAGCACGGGCACGAAATTCGCGGCCACAAGCTTCTTCTGCTCGCCCTCGGCGGTCGTTGCGGCAAATAGACTGGCTGTGTGGCCATCCCCGCCCATGCCCAGCAGGACCAGGTCGAACCGCGGTATGCCGTCAGGCTCAGCCGGCACCATGTGGCGGATAAGTTGCTCATATTCCTCCGCGGCAGCCTCGACATTCTCCGCATCGCCGCGCAGCGGGTGCACGCGATCAGGCTCGATTGGCAGGTGATCCAGCAGCAGCCGCTGGGCCATGTGGTAATTGCTCTCGACGTTATCGAGCGAGACGCATCGCTCGTCACCGAAGAAGACCTCCACGTCAGCCCAGGGCACCTCCTGACCCGTCGTGGCGCTGCGGGCGAGATACTGGTACATCGGCTGGGGCGTGGTGCCGCCCGAAAGAGCGACGTGACAAACGCCGCGCTGACCCACAGCCTCGCAGATGATGGTCTTGGTCATGTCGCCGGCCAGGACGATCGCCTGCTCCGCCGTCGGCTCGATGCACATCTTGGGTGAAGTGGTCATATGCTCTCGCATGAGTGTCAATGCCTCGGGTCAGAAGCTTTGCCAATGCTTGTAAGGATCGCCGAAGATCCGATCGGCGTCGGCCGGCCCCCAACTGCCCGGCTCGTACGTCTCCAGCGGCGGCTGATTCCGATCGTTCCAGGCGTCTCTTATACTATCGACAATTCGCCAGGCTGCCTCCACCTCATCGTTACGAATGAACAAGGTGGGGTCGCCGCTGGCGGCATCCAGCAGAAGTTGCTCGTATGCCTCCGGGGTGGCCGACTCGAATGAGCTGTGATAGCGGAAGTCCATCCGCACCGGGCGAACCAGCATCCTCACGCCGGGCACCTTGGCGTCAAAGGTCATCCAGATGCCCTCATCAGGATTGATGCGAATGCAAAGGCGGTTGGCCCCGCGCACGTCGCAGCTAAGCTCCTCCAGTGCCCGCGTCGCTTCCCGCTTGAAGACAACAATGATCTGGCTGGCCTTGGCTGCCAGCTTCTTTCCCGTTCGCAGGTAGAAAGGCACGCCCGACCATCGCTTGTTGTCCACGAACAATCGCACAGCCGCATACGTCTCGGTCATCGAGTTGGGAGCAACCTTCGCCTCCTGCCTATACGCGGGCGAACCATCGGCCGCGCCATACTGCCCGCGAACCGTCCAACGAGCCACCTCCTGCGGGCTTAGCGACGCGATGGCCTGCAGAACCTTGACCTTTTCGTCGCGGACCTCACCGCAGCGGATGCACGATGGGGCGTCCATCGTCGCCAAGGCCAGCAACTGAAGCATGTGATTCTGAACCATGTCGCGCAGTGCGCCGGCTGTCTCGTAATATTCGCCCCGCCGCCCTTCCATGCCGACCGTCTCAGCCGTCGTTATCTCCATGCGATCCACGTATCGGCGGTTCAGCAGCGGATCGAAAATGGCATTGGCGAAACGGAACACCAGGATGTTCTGGGCCGTCTCCTTGCCCAGGTAGTGATCGATGCGATATATCTGGGATTCCTGAAAGTCAGCCAGCAGCAGGTCGTCCAGCGCCTTTGCCGAGGCCAGGTCGTGCCCGAATGGCTTCTCGACCACCAGGCGGACGAATCCATCGTCGCCAGCGGGCCTGTTCAGGCCGGCCTGCACAAGGTTTGCAATGACCGAGGGAAACTTCAGCGGCGGCAAGGCGAGATAGAACAGCCGGCTGCCGCCGGTATCATAACGCTTGTCCATCTCGTTGAGTTTCTCCGCCAGGTTGCGGAACTCATCGGGCGATCCCGACTCGCTGGCGTGGTAGTGCCACCGCCGGGCAAACTTGCCCCAGACATCCATGTCGACGGGCCCGCTACGGGAATGCTGCTGGACGGCGGCCAGCATTTCATTGCGGAATTCTTCATCTGTGTGAGAATGCCGCGCAATCCCAAGCACGGCGACATGGTCCCCCAGCAGGCCGTCATTGAGAAGATTGTACAAGGCTGGGGCGATCTTTCGCTGCGCCAGATCACCGGTTGCGCCAAAGAGCACGATGACGCAGGGTGGCGCCGGCAAAGCATCCTCGCCGCCGCTGAATGTCTTTTCCAGCACATCCGTCTGGGGCTTGGGCATGAGCATATTCCTCAAGCAAGTCGCCTATTATGCCTCTCCTGCTAAAAGCATAGCGCCAGCATCGGCACTTCAAAACCGGCGAGGCGATAAATTCTTTCATCCTCGGACGTTAGAGGCTTGCCAGCGATCTGGCATCTGCTCTCAGTTGTGGCCTTGTCCCAAAAGAGACTTACCGATACAATTTTGCTTAATTAGAGTAGCGGCTCTTCACCAAGCAGGCAGATAGTGATTACCACAGTCGATGACACGAAGCGACTCATACGCGTCACGGAAGGCAACATCCGCAACCATCACATCTCGGTCACAGGCCTTCGCGGCTTCTTGCCCACCGGATGCGTAGGTGCCTCCAAAAAGACGGCCGGCCGAGCCCGCGCACCAATCACAATCAGACTGGAGGGACTGGCGCAGACGGTCGTGACTGACGTTGGGCGCGATGCGAAGACCGGCTTGCCGCGCAGGCAGCTCCGAGCACGTGCATGGCTAAGAAAGTTCTATGAATACCATAGCGTGCGTGCTGGTGATCTGCTTGAGTTAGAACGCTTAGGGGATGGGACCTATTTCCTGCGTGTCGCGGGACATTCGACGATCAGGGTAGCTGAATTCTTTGCCGGAATTGGATTGGTGCGATTGGGTTTGGAGCAGCATGGATTCAAGACGGTCTTTGCCAATGATATCGATCCAGAAAAGCTGGAGATGTACTCCGCTAATTTCCCGACGGAAAGTTTTCATCTTGGCGACATTCATAAGCTGATCGCGGCTGACATTCCCGACTGCGACATCGTTACAGCATCCTTTCCATGCACTGATTTGTCGATCGCCGGTGAAATGAACGGTATTCACAGCGGTGAATCAAGCGCATTCTGGGGCTTAGTGCAGTTATTGCATGACATGAAGCAGCGACGGCCGAGAGTCGTGCTCTTAGAGAATGTCCCCGGTTTTTTGATGTCGCACGAGGGCAAGGACTTTAAAAGCGCGGCAGTGGCGTTGAATAGACTTGGCTACGTTGTAGATGCATTCTTCTTGGACGCCGCAAGGTTCGTTCCGCAAAGCCGAATGCGACTCTTCGTAGTCGGAAGGCTTGGGCTTCCAAGCGAATATCCTTTTGGTCTAGCGCCCTCGTGCATCCGCCCAACTTCATTGGTGGATTTCATTACCGCCCACCCGAGCATTCACTGGAATATAAGACCACTGCCTGAACCCCCTGCAACGAATAGCTCTTTGGCTTCCGTAATTGAGGATTTACCCGACATTCATCCATCGTGGTGGAACGATGCGCGGCGAGACTACTTTATGAGCTAGTTGAGTGAGCGACATAGCCACATCGCGAAAAAGATGATCGCCGCACGACGTGTATCTTACGCAACGGCTTTTGGTAAAGTGGGCAACGGTCGTTCAAGGGCCGAATTGCGAACCGACGGTCTGGCTGGATGCTTACGAACTCCTAAGGGTGGAAGCGTGCGACAGATGTTGTTTCAGGCTGGCAAAGGTCGGTACCAAGTTCGCCTGCTGACGCCGCGCGAATGCGCTAGGCTCCAGGGAGTCCCAGATACTTACCGCATCAACGTATCGCTCAATCAGGCTCTTTTCGGATTTGGTGATGCTGTTTGCGTTCCTGTGATCAACTGGATTGCCAAACACTACCTGATACCTTGTATTCACGAGCAACAGCGCCTCACTCTCGCTGGGGAGCTTCCCCAAGGAATGCCATGACTAAGGAACTGAGCGCATTTTCTATATGGTTCGATTCACTGCCAAAACGAAAAGATACCGGTGGGTTGCCCGCTCGCGGCACAATGGCAGCTGCACTCGTAGTTTTGGAGCAATTAAAGGATGAGTATGACCTCGATTTGAGGGCCCACTTAGCCCCAGGGCAGGCGCAGATCAAGGGCCTAAATCCACCAGCAGTGCGCGCTATCTTGGCACATTTTGGCGAAACGCGCCCCTTCTCTGGAGAAGCTGGCCGCACAAACCGAGGCGGCCCCGGTGACATGAGCACAATGCTCAAGGCTCTACAGCCTCTTAAGTTGGACCTAAGGCCAAAGATGATTCGCAACACAGTATTGGTCGAGATGCAGCGGTTCATCGTTGAAAAGATCAAGGAATATCATGGGCGCAAACGTCTAGAGTTTTGTTTCGATGCCTCAAGCACAACTTGGACAGCCGTGCATGAATTACTGAGTAATGCCGAACTTTCGGGCAAGGCTGGTCAAGTGGCGCAATACTTGGTCGGCGCCAAGCTGCAGTTGCGTTTTCCTGACATGCCCATTCCAAACGAACGATATAGCGCGCCGGACGCTCAGACGGTACGCCTAGGTGACTTTGAAATTGGCGACACAGCGTTTCATGTCACCGTATCGCCCCTACAAGCGGTATACGAAAAATGCCGCCGCAATATAAGTGGAGGAGCCCGGGTCTATCTGCTTGTACCCGACAAACTCGTTGTCGGGTCACGTCAACTTGCAGAATCAACTGTCGCGGGAAAGATTGCAGTAGAGTCGCTAGAATCTTTCATTGCCAACAACATCGAGGAACTGTCTGGATTCTCGAAAGATAGACTCATCGGCGGCTTTCGACGCTTACTCGATACTTACAATCAAAGGGTTGATGCTATCGAGACGGACAAGTCCTTAATGATTGAGATTCCTTCGACATTGTTGTGAGTTGTATGGACATTCTTTCGGCCCAAGAACGAAGCATCTTGATGGCGAAGGTGCACTCAAAGGACACCGCGCCCGAACGCTTAGTCCGTAGTCTCGTCCATCGAATGGGCTTCCGGTACAGGTTGCATGACCGCAAGTTGCCGGGATGTCCCGATTTGGTTTTTTCTTCTCGCCGCAAGATCATTTTTGTCCATGGATGCTTTTGGCACCAGCACCATTGCGCACGCGGAAACCGCATCCCGACATCCAATCGGGCCTACTGGCAAGTGAAACTTCGCCGGAATCAGGCGCGCGACGTGAATCGCAGGCGGACACTTCGCCGGTTGGGTTGGCGCGTAATGATTGTGTGGGAGTGCCAAGTGAACGAGAAGTCGCTCGATAGACTATCATGCGGGATTGCGTCCTTCCTGACGCGATAACGCAAAGGAGCGGCGGTGGCAGCACTACAATTCGATCCGCATCGATGGGAGGAGGTTCGCCGTGACGCCGAGCTTTGGTGGGCGGGCAAGCTGAAGCGGCCACTGATCCTGGCCAGCGTCGAGGGTTGCCCCACGGACACCCAGCCGCCGATTCCCCAATACCGCCACGGGCTGACGCCGTACGATCTGTCGATCACGCCCGCCAAGTTCATCGAGCAGATGGACTATAATCTCTCCCGCACGCGATGGCTGGGCGATGCATTTCCGGTGGCCTGGCCGGACTTCGGGCCCGGCGTGCTGGCTGCCTTCATCGGCGGCCAGCCAATGCCGGCTGACGGCACCGTCTGGTTCCACGCGTCGCACCCGACGCCGATTGCGGAACTGCAGTTCCGCTTCGACGGCGGCAACCCATGGGCGCGGCGGATCGCGGAAGTTTATCGCGCCGGGATCGAGCGATGGCAGGGCGACGTGCTGATGGCCATGACCGACCTGGGCGGCAACCTGGACATCGTCTCGACCTTCCGTCCCAGCGAGATGCTGCCCCTGGACCTGCTGGACAGCCCGGCCGACGTCAAGCGTCTGCTGTGGCAGGCGCACGACTGCTGGTGGCAGTGCTTCGAGCACTTCAATTCGTTGTTGCAGCCGATCAATCCCGGCTATTCCGCCTGGACGCCGCTGTATTCGCGGATGCCCTACTACATTCTCCAATGTGATTTCGCGTATATGATCAGCCCGGACATGTTTCAGGAATTTGTCCTGCCGGAACTGGAAGCCTCGTCCCGGCGCCTGGGCAACACGTTCTATCACCTTGACGGCGTGGGGCAGCTCGCCCACCTCGATAGCCTGCTGAAGATCGAATCACTCAAGGGCATTCAGTGGATACCCGGCGCGGGAAAGCCCGGCCCGGAGCACTGGCCGGAGGTGCATCGCAAGATCCGGGCCGCCGGCAAGCTCAGCCAGTTCTTCGGCCCGCCTGGCGCTCTGGACAAACTGGTCGAGCAACTGGGAAGCGCCGAAGGCATCGCGATGTGCACCATCGTCCAGCCAACCGAACAGGATGACCTGCAAGAATGGCTCCGGCGATATGATGCCGTGTAAATGCGGCGAGCGTGGCCCGTTTGAGTTCGCGTCGACGTGGTGAAGGCTGCCTAATTCGCCAAGGACTGGATGGGCGCCGGGATTCGGCCGCCGAAGTGGACGAAGTCGCTGCTGGCGCCGCTGTTGCGGACAGGCATGATGACGGCTGAGCCGAACAGGCCGCCAAATTCCACCTTCTCGCCCGCCTTGCCGCCGGGCACCGGGATCAGCCGCACCCCCGTTGTCTTGTTGTTGATGACGCCGATGGCCATCTCGTCGGCAATGATCGCGGCAATCGTCTCAGCCGGCGTATCGCCGGGGATCGGGATCATGTCCAGGCCCACCGAGCAGACGCTGGTCATGGCCTCGAGCTTCTCGATGCCAAGATGCCCACTGGCGGCAGCCTCCGCCAGGGCGGCGTCCTCGCTTACGGGGATGAACGCGCCGCTCATTCCGCCGACGCTGCTGGAGGCGAACGCCCCGCCCTTCTTCACGGCGTCATTGAGCATCGCGACGGCGGCTGTCGAGCCCGGCGCGCCGATCTGAGCGATTCCGAGCATCTTGAGGATGTCGCCGACGCTGTCGCCGATGGTCGGCGTGGGGGCAAGCGAAAGATCAACAATACCAAAGGGCACGCCAAGCTCTGCCGCCACCTCCCGGCCGATCAGTTCACCGACCCGCGTCACGCGGAAGGAGGTGATCTTGATCTCCTCCGCCAGGTCGCCGAGGGTGAGTTTCTTCTCCAGTTGCAGGCGGCGGCGCAGGGCGCTGCAGACGACGCCCGGGCCGCTGACGCCGATATTGACAGTGGCCTCCGGCTCGCCCTCGCCCATGTAGGCGCCGGCCATGAACGGATTATCCTCGGGAATATTCGCGAAGATGACGAGCTTGGCGCAGCCGAAGCCCTTCTGGCTGGCAGTGGCCTGGGCGATCTTCAGCAGGATATGGCCGATCTCGTGGATGGCGTCCATGTTGATGCCGGCCCGCCGGCTGGCAACGTTGATCGATGCACAGACGCGCCTGGTCTGGCTGAGCACCTCCGGCAGGGACTGCATCACGACCGCGTCGCCCGGGCTGATGCCTTTGTGAACCAGCGCGGTAAAGCCGCCCACGAGATCTACCCCGCAGGCAGCGGCGGACTCATCCATTGTGCGGGCAAGTTGCACAGCCGCCGCCTGGCCATGCCCAGCCAGCAGGTGTGCCGCGGGCGAGATGGCCAGGCGCTTATTGGTCACCGGAATGCCATATTTGCCGCCGATGCGATTGCAGACGTCCACCAGGTGGCTGGCCCGGCTGACGATCTTCTCGCGCAGCTTGCGGCACATGTGGTCCATCGCGGGGGCGGCACAGTCGTCCACGTTCAAAGCAAGCGTCACGGTTCGCAAATCCAGGTGCTCGCTGTGAAGCATCTGGATAGTGGAGAGTATTTCCTCAGTTCGGAGCATCCTATGACCTCTTGAGCCTCAACTGATTCGTGGCCACAAAGACGTTTTCGTGCTGCAGACGGACGGTAAATCCGTCCTCTTTGCCCATCTGTTCCAGGTCGGCCTGGAGCATGGCGATCTCCCATCGCGAGGGTATCTCCACCTCGCTGATGAGAACGAAATCGTCGCCCTGCCGTCCGCCGAAAAGATCGACGATGTTGATGTCCTTGCCGGCAAGATACTGGCTGAACCGCAGGACGATGCCGGGCTTGTCCTGCCCGAAGGCAGTGATGACGAAACGCTCCATCCTGTCGCCGGCGGCTGGGGGCGCGGGCTCCTCGAACGGGCGGACCATGACCTGGAAGCCGCTGCGGGCCTCGGCGGGCCCCCTGACTCGCCCAGCCAGTTCGTCGCAGTCGACACTTTGGGGAAAGCTGACGATCATGATCAGCG
>CAYQJH010000015.1:0-36033 GCA_964417755.1 uncultured Planctomycetaceae bacterium | reverse complement strand
GCAAATGCCCGCGTTTGTCTTGCGTTGGTGCGGTTCTTGGGGTAGCGTACCATGCTCGTAGCTTGGACGGGACCGCTGGACGAAATCATGGCCTGCTCGTTCACCTGGGCTTATTCATGCAGTCGGGCGGTTTTGAAAAGCGACTTTGATGTCGAACTTACAAAATAGCACGTTGGGAGATTGTCATGGCAGACTATAAGGACTTGGATCGTAAAGTCATCAAGTTGGGCAAGCAGGTCGTCAAGATGTGCACCGCCGCCGGCAGCGGGCATCCCTCCAGCGGCCTGTCGCTGATCCACATCACGACGGCCTTGATGTACCGCATCATGCGATACGATCCCAAGAATCCCTGGAATAACGCCGCCGATCGCCTGGTCTTCAGCGAAGGTCATGCTGTGCCGGTGGCATACGCGGCCTACTGCGATCTTGAAGGCGTCGCCGGGCACCCCAGCGCTCCGCGGACGCTGCAATTCGATGACGCCCTGACGCTTCGCGCCGCCGACAGCCTGCTGGACGGGCATCCAAACCCGGCTATCGGCTTCCCGTTCTTCGATGCCGCCACTGGTTCGCTCGGCCAGGGCCTGAGCGTTGCAGCCGGCCTTGCTGCAGCCGCTCGCCTGGACGGCAGCGATCGCCAGATCTACTGCGTAATCGGCGATGGCGAAAGCCGCGAAGGCCAAATCTGGGAGGCACTGGACTTCATCGTCGATCACAAGCTGACGGCTGTGCATCCGATCTTCAACTGCAACTCCTGGGGCCAGAGCGACAAGGTCTCGCAGCAGCAGACGCTGGAGACGCTGGCCAAGAAGCTCGAGGCCTTCGGCTATACCGTCAAGATCATCGATGGGCATAATTGGGATGAGGTGTTCGCAGCCCTGACCGCCCGCTCGGGCGAGAAGCCCATCGCCACGCTCGCCAGGACAGTCAAAGGCTGGGGCGTGAGCACGCTCTACAGCAGCAATTATCACGGCAAGCCACTGACCGACGCGCAGCTTCCGCAGGCGATGGCCGACCTGGACGCCAAGGCCGCCGAACTGGGCGTTGGCGACGGCCAGGATGCGCCAAATGCCGCGCAGATCACCGTGCCGGCAGCGATTCGCAAGCCCGCAGCCGCCCGGATATCGGCTGGCACGTTTGCCGA
This sequence comes from uncultured Planctomycetaceae bacterium, assembly GCA_964417755.1. Classification (GTDB taxonomy): domain Bacteria; phylum Planctomycetota; class Phycisphaerae; order SM23-33; family SM23-33; genus CAYQJH01. The sequence continues at coordinate 34,892 of CAYQJH010000015.1, read as the reverse complement.
GGCCCTCAAATCGGCTGGCCTGCAAAAGGAATATGAAGCCAAGAAGCTTTCCACCCGTCGCGCTTACGGCGTTGCCTTGGCCGCCCTGGGTGCAGGCGATGATCGCATCGTCGCCACCGATGGAGACGTGAAGAACTCCACCTTCGCCGACATGTTCGCCAAGAAGTTTCCGCAGCGGTTCTTCGAGGCCCGCATCGCGGAGCAGAACATGATCTCGGCGGCTGCTGGCCTGGCCGCCGGCGGAAAGATTCCCTTCGCCTCCACGTTCGCCAAGTTCGTCACCCGCGCGTATGACCAGGTTGAGATGGCTGCCATCAGCAACAGCAACATCAAGATCTGCGGCTCGCACGCGGGAGTCAGCCTGGCTGCCGATGGCCCCAGCCAGATGGGCCTGAGCGACCTTGCCTTTACGCGAGCGTTTGCACATGCCCGCCGGGTTGACAAGTCGCCGGCAATGCGCGTGATGCTGCCTAGCGACGCCGTCAGCGCCTTCAAGCTCACCGAGTTGATGGCCAACATCGATGGCCTGTGCTATATGCGGACGCACCGCCCGGATGTTCCGTTCATCTACGACGAGAACGAGGAGTTCCAGGTCGGCGGCTTCAAGCACCTGATCGACGGCGAGGACCTGGCGATCGTCGCCAGCGGCTACATGGTGCACGTAGCCATGAAGGCCATCGCAATTCTGGAAGAGAAGGCCGGCCTGCAGGCCAGCCTGATCGACGCGTACTCGATGCCGCTGGCCACCGAAGAGATTCTCCAGATCGGCGACGACTGCCGCGGCACGATCCTGGTGGTAGAAGACAATTACATCGGCGGCATCTGCGATGAGATCTCAGCCGCCGCCGCCCGCAGCGACCTGGGCGTCAGCGTCAACACGCTCTACGTGCAGGATATCCCCAAGAGCGGCAAGACGCCCGAGGAAGTGCTGGCAATGGTGAAGATGACGGCAGAGGATATTGCCCAGCGGGCGCAGAAGCTGTTTGACGCGTCGGAAATGTAAGAGAAGCTAACGGCGAAACAACAAACGGCGTCAACTGGTTGACGCGTTGACTGGTTAACTGGCAGCGGCGGCAGAGCCTTGATGAGGCTCTGCCGCCGCTGTCGTTTGGTCACGAAAATGCCTTGATGAGCCGGACCCTCATGCCACGTGGGCTTTGCCGCGTAGCTTCTCGTAGAGCGCATCGGGTGCAAGGTCGGCACCGTTGGGCCAGCAGACCGCCTCAAATTCATCGACCTGGACTTGTTCAAAGAAGGCTGGGTCTTTCAGCGGCTCAAACATCGGCCCAAACAGCCGATCCTGCAGAGCAACCACGCCGGCCGTGCCATCCGAGAAACGAATCTCCAGCCGCCAATCCTGCAGAGCCTTAACATGTACAATTCGTTCCATATGTTGGATTACTGCTGCATTCGATCCGTAATAGGCATGAAAATGCGGCAGCGAATGATCGTCGATACATACGAATCGAAATCCCGAAGAACATGCTGACCGTCGGCGCACTTGCATTTTACAATGATGCTTTTACTTCCGCCAGTGCGAATTTCCCGGTATGGGGGCCGCTGCCGTTACCAGTTAACCAATCAACCAGTCAACCAGCTAACCGGGTTAGCGAGTCGCCTCCGCCATCTCTTCTGCCGCCTGCTTGGCTCCCACCTCCGCCATCGGCAGCAGGACTGTGAACAACGCGCCCGAGCCGGGAATGTTCTCCACCTCGATCTTGCCTCCGTGCGAGTCGACAATCGACTTGACGATGCTCAGGCCCAGCCCCACGTTGCCTGCCTGCTGGCGCGTGGTGAAGAACGGCTCGAAGATCCGCTCCATCAGGCTAAGGTCGATGCCGCCGCCGGTATCGCTGACGCTCAGCGTGGCCCAGTCCTTGCCGCCCTGGCGACGACGCCCCGTCGAGACCGTCAGCACACCTCCCTTGGGCATGGCCTCGCGGGCATTGAGGCACAGGTTCATCAGCACCCGCAGGAACTGGCCTTTGTCGATTGTCGTGGGCAGCCGGCCACTGCTGCGGCGGATGACGTGGATGTTCACAGGCAGCATCTTCTGCACGAAGTGCATTTGCCCGCTAACGACATCAGAAAGATCCTGGTTTGCCAATTGTGCGCGGTGGGCCGGCGCAACACGCCGCATCTGGCGCACCAGGTCCATGCCCTGCAGGCCCGCCTGGTGCATCGCCTCGACATCCTTGCGAACCTGCGGCGAAAGGCCCGTTCGTTCTATCGACTCGCAGGCGCCCAAGATGACCATGAGGATGTTGTTGAAATCGTGCATCAAGCTGCCAGCCATCCGATCACGAGTCTCGGCCGTGTTCGTCTCGACCAGGCGATTCAAGAGGGCTTGCTGCTGCCGGCGGTACCAGTAGAACACTAGCCCAAGAACCAGGTACAGGGCCAGCGGAAAGGCGGTCTCAGTCAGATTGCGCGCCAGATTCAAATCGCCGGTGGCATGGAGGCTTTGCAGGAGTTCGACCGCGACGCGGACGCAGCCCAGAAATGCACCGTAGATAGCCATCCACAGCGGCGAAAGAGCCACATACGCCCACAGCAGCGGAATAAACAGCAGGATCGTTGAGAATTCCCGGGGAGCAGCCCCCATCGCCGCCGCCAGCGAAACCCCGACCGTAATCAAGAAAACCAAGCCAAAAGCCAGCTTCTTGATATTTCGGCTAAGCAAAGTCATGGCTGCTCCCTTTCAACAACCAGACCATTTTAGCAGTACCACCTGCGCGCCGGCATAACCCGTGAAGCTCAGGACGAAAAGCCGGCAGCTATAATTCCCTGTGTGTAAGTTGGAGACGACATGGGTGAATCAGGCGCCAATCTCGACCGGGGGCAACGCAGGCCGCAAGCGATGATCCGAAATGTGCTGGGGGCCGTGGCGGTGGCGATAGTGCTGATAGCAGCCAACATCTACTACGTGGGTACATGCGTCACTTGCCATGAATGGGTCGGCATGCACGTCAACTACAGCATGCCCGTCCTGCTGGCAATGATCCTGACCTTCATCGTCATCGACGCCATCACGCTGTACATCGGCATCACGGCCATCCGGCGATGGATGCACCTGCACAGGCCGGGACGTTGAACCAACTGGAAGCCCCGGCCGGAAGGCCGGGGATGGTCGTAGAATCTTCGCCGTGGGACCACCTGGGACAGCATCCCCCTGCTTCCGCAGGGGGCTTTTATCTAGCCATCTTCCCCCGGGCTTGGCGCCCGGGGCTAAGCAAGGCGCCGCTCTGCGGCTTGAACAACAACGGCTACGTCTCTATCGGCAGCCGCCGGTTTTTGTTTGCGCGCCGCCTGGCAAAGATGCGCAGCAGCAGGCCCAGAACAATTACGGCGATAGTTGAACCTGCCATGTCGGCGTACCAGTCGCGCACATCGCAAACTCTATTAACCAGCGGCTGAGTTCGTTCATCCAGCGCCGCGTAGAGGGCCATGACAGCCAGCACAACAAGAGACCGCCACATCGCGCGAACGTTGAACGCGGCAAGCATAAGCAGGAACAAACCGGCCAGTATTGCAAAACCGCTCATGTGAAGAGATGTATCACTGGGCGTCTTGATATCGTGCATGACGTCAGCCGGGATGTGAGAAACGCTGAAGGCCCCAGCCAAGGCCAGAACACTGAGCGCCAGCATCAGCCTTCGCATCCGATAAAGAATGGGATGTGCCACTTGCATCAGGCGCTACTCGTTGGCGGCAGCCGCGGGCAGCGGCGCGCCCGCTGATGCCGCCGAAGCATTGTCGCAGGCCGGCTGGGATGGTGACACTTCTGCCGCATTGTCCGCGGGGGCTGCTGCATTGTCAGCCGCCTCGGCAGCCATCGCGGCTGTATCATGTGGAGCATCGCCCTGCAAAGGCTCAGCCGCAGCGGATGTTTCAGCACTGGCCGGCTGAGCCGCCTGCGGAGCGTAGAGCTTCAGAAACTCCCGTGCGAGGTCCTTGTAATCAATAGCCCCGTTCGACTTCGGTTCGTAATCGAAGATCGTCTTGCCATACGATGGCGACTCGGCAAGCTTGACATTTCTTCGGATGGTCGATTCGAAGATTCTGGCACTGGCCCAGGGCGCACTCGTGTTGCGCGCCGACTCGAAGAAGCTGCGAAGATCAGCAACCACCTCGCCGGCCAGCTTGGTGCTGGTCTCGTACATGCAGAGCACCACGCCGCAGACACGCAGCTTGGGATTGATCCGCCGCTGAACCAGCGAGACCGTCTCGAGCAGTTTGCCCAGGCCCTGCAGGGCCAGGAAGTGCGGCTGGAGCGGAATGAGCACATCGTCGGCGGCTGCTAAAGCGTTGAGCGTCAGCAGGCCCAGGCTCGGCGGGCAGTCGATCAGCATGAAGTCCATCGGCGTGGGAGCGACAAACTCGGCGATGCGGTCGCGCAGGATCTGCTCGCGGCCTACCGCGCCGACCAGCTCGACCTCAGCGGCCGCAAGATCGATGACGGAAGGAACCAGCCAGTAACGCGGGGCGACTTTGCGGATGGCATCCTGGAGAGAAGTCTCAGCCGTGAGGACTTCATACGTTCCGGGCTTGTGCTTTCCCGGCTCCAGGCCGACCGACAGAGTGAGATGCGCCTGCGGATCAAGGTCGATGGCGCAGACGTTGCGCCGCGCCGCAGCCAGTGCAGCGCCGAGATTGGCAACGGTGGTGGTCTTGCCGACGCCGCCTTTCTGATTGATGACCGCTATGGTTCGCACAGCAGGCATTATAAGGCACGCACGCACTATCGCAAGGAAATCAGCCCTCGGGACGGAGACGACAAGGCCTTGGACTACAGGCTAAAGACTTCAGGAACGGCAACACCAGCGAGGCTTCAGACTACAGGCTTCAGGCTTCAGGAACGGCAACGGCCACAACGACGACAACAGAGAGACAACGAAAATCCGTTGGGCGCTTCTGCCGTGGCTTTTAGTTGTCTGTTGTTCCCGGAGCCCGGAGCCCGGGGCCGCCGTTGCTGTCGTTGTTGTTGTTTCTGTAGCCTGAAGTCTGTAGCCTGCCGTTAAAAAAACGCGGCAGACGCCGCCGTCGATTCAGGGGCATCTGCCGCATTGTTCTGTTGCTTCCTTCGCCTCCTCGTGAAGCGAAGGAGATCGCCGGTATCAGCGATTACTTCTTTTTCTTGGCCGTCTTCTTGACCGCCTTCTTCGCCTTCACTGCTTTCTTAGCGACTTTCTTTGCCATTATTGTCTCACCTCCTCTCGATGTTGAGGTTTCCGAACAACGGCCGACTTGTACTCCGCCGCTGGACGATCTGCAGCGGACCAATTTTCGCGCTGTCGCGCGGTACGAATGTGTCTTAAGAACGGCTGCAACCGGAACGTAACGAATAACTTATGTATAACTTCGACGATATGCGAGATTTTTGTTGAACAAATCAGAAAAAGTTTTTCAGCCGAAGCAACAACCTTTCATCGCCTCGCTTGCTTGCACGAGAGTGACCGCTCGCCATTTACGAAAGATTTCGTATATTTCCTCCTTGCTTGTACGGAGGACTTCGTATAACATTCCATCGTCAAACGGGAAAGGAATGCCAATGTCCAAGTCGCCTCTGCCTCGCCCCACGGATGCTGAGCTGGAACTGCTTTCCATCCTCTGGCGGCGCGGCCTGAGCACGCTGCGGGAAATCCACCAGGACGTCGCACTGCGCCGCAAGACTGGCCTGACTACAACCCTCAAGACGATCCAGATCATGACGGCCAAGGGCCTGGTCATTCGCGACACGTCGCGCCGCCCCAGCCGCTACAAGACCGCGATGAAGCAACGCGCCACCCGCGGCGCGATGCTCCGCGACCTGATTCATCGCGCGTTCGAGGGCTCGGCCACTCACCTGCTGATGCAGGCTGTGGAAGATGGCCGGCTCAGCGACCGCCAACTTCGCGATATCCGCAGCCTGATCGACAGCGTCCGCAAACAGAAACGGGGAGAGAAGAAATGAACCTGCTGAGGACTGCTATTGAATCGGAATTCGCATGCCGCCTCGGCTGGGCGTTGGTGCATTCGTTGTGGCTGGGGTTTGTCTGTGCAGCCGTGCTGATGGCTGGGATGGTTATCCTGCGCCGGCGATCAGCCAACGCACGATACCTGTGCGCATGCGCCGCGATGCTCCTGCTTCTGTCGGCAAGCGCAGCGATGTACTTTCTGGCCTCCGTACCAAAGAAGCCTCAGGCGGGGATGGCGACACCGGCTGGCGCTGCATCGCCCCGCGAAACGCCGCTACTGCCGGCGCCTCGTATTCACCACGTCGATCCGCCTTCGTCGGCAGGCCCGATTCCTGAGCACGATAAGCCAGCCTCGCCTGCCGCCGTGCTGCCGCCGGAGGAGCCTGTTGGCGCGCCTTCAGGCGTGCCCGCAAGTTCGCCCAGGCCGCTATTTGCACGCGCGGCAGAATCGATCGAGCCCGCCCTGCCGTGGGTCGTGATGGCCTGGATGGTCGGCGTCGTGCTGGCAGCCTTATGGCAAATGTCTTCATGGCTGTCCGCAATGCGCATCCGCCGCCTGGCCAGCCTGCCCGACCACAGCGGCCTGGCCGAGACGGCCGCCCGCCTCGCCCGCTTGCTTGGCCTCAGCAGGCCGGCCAAGGTGCTGCAATCGATGATCCTCAAGACGCCGGCCGTGATCGGGCTGCTCCGCCCGGTGATCCTCCTGCCGGCAAGCCTCTGCACCGCCCTGCCGCCTGCCCAACTCGAGGCCATCCTGCTGCACGAACTGGCCCACATCCGCCGCATGGACTACCTCGTCAACCTCCTCCAGACGCTCGTCGAGACGCTGCTGTTCTACCACCCAGCCGTGTGGTACATCTCCAGCCGTATCCGCCTCGAGCGCGAGAACTGTTGCGACGACATCACCATTGCGCACTGCGACGATGCAACCCTCTACGCCGACGCGCTGGCCAGCACAGCCGCCGCAGCCAAGGCCTCGGCGTCTTTTGCGACACATGGCAAGCGCCGGCCTCGCAAGCCCGCGACAGCCATCAGCGCCGACGGCGGCAAGCTCCTGCCGCGCATCCGCCGCATCCTGGGCCAAAGCGACCAGCAACCCGCGCGATCAACCCTGCTCTCCACCGCCATCGCCCTATCACTGGTGCTCGCGCTAATCGCCCTGCCGCTGGCGCTGTCGGTGGCCGCCCCCAATACCCCAACTCAGCCGGCTGCGACTGGCGCCGCAAACCAGCATACTTGGACATTGCCTGAACTTAGTTTTCTGGCATGGCAGGAAGATCAGCCTGCCATGGCAGTCAACGCGGTGCCTCGCGCATGGCGGCCGGACGGACAACTTGCTGATTCGCCGGACGAGCAACGAACTCTTCGCTCGGTCCAAGGCATGCGATGTTCAGGCCCCGATCCGCCGAGTCGCTTCCTGCAATTGTGGTTCTTCCATCCTGAGGCGGACAATAGGTCGACCATTAAATGTACGTTGAGGGATGACCAAGGCCGCACCTTGCAGGGCCAGCCGGCAGCCCCGTTTGGTTGGCGTGTGCAGGAAGGTTGGTTGCTTATCTGTCTGCCTGCCGCACCAAGCCAACAGCCAGTGCCGCCAGCTATAAATATCGAGCTGCAGTACGCAGTAGGGCCTTGGCAGGAAATAGGTAGTGTAAGCCCAACGGACGAGAGCCCCAGCCTGCCCGGACTCTTTTCCGTGGTGCTCGGTCCAGACCAGCGGGCTGAGCCGGGCGCACCTGGCACCTCCATCGCGTTCCAACGGACGGCGGGACAGGCTGATGCGGCTCAGTACAGCTTTGTGGCCATCACCAACGATGGCAAAGAATTGGCCTCGCGCGCGACATATTCCTGGGAGCTCAAGGATAACGTAGTTCGCGAAGCACACTTCTTTGCTTCGCCCATTTCTGCAATCAAGTCGGTGAGCGCTCGCCGACGCGCGCTTCAGGCGGTCACCTTCCGAAACGTTTCCATAGAGCCGGGTGTCCGCACGAACCCAAGTGTCCAAAGAGAAACACCAGAATCGCCCGCCACGCAGCCGGCGGCACCCGGAGGACTCCGCAGTCGCGACCTTTCCGGGACTTGGGCCGGAGATCGCGATGGCGTGAAGGCAAGGATTGTGTTTCGCGGCGATGACGACGCATCGTGGCGGATCGAAGCGCCACGGGCAACAATCGGGGCAAGCCTGAAATTGGTGGACGATCAACAATCCGGCACGGTTGGCTTGCGGCTGGACCACTTTGCATCAGCAACGGGCAAGCATGGTTCCACTGTAATCGGCAAGTTGGAGAGAAACGCATCAGGACCGCTCAGCCTGACCATCCTGCCCGCTGCAGCGGAACTTGAAAGCGATTACCAGCCAGCCTCGCAGATTCCACTACAGAAGATCAGTGCATCTTCCAGCACCGGTCCCACTACGCAAGCCTCCAGTGATACGATCCTGTGGGGCGGCGTGGTCGAGGGGAGGCAGTATGGGATTTCGTTGGACCGCGAAGGCAGGGAGTGTCGTTTAGGCGATCGGCTGGCTTTGAAGTTCCACGTCCGCAATGCCGGCCAGGAGGCAATCGAAGAGACTGTCTATCCGGCGGGCGGACAATGGAGCATAAGCCACACAAACGAGAATGGGACGCAAGCAATACATATTCTGCCGATGTCGTCGCCTTCGTCTCGGCCGGCCACGTGGGCTGTGCCGACCAGCGCGGATCATCTATTGCCGCCGCTGGGGAGTGATCCCAGGATCGTTCGCATTGCTCCCGGCCAGGCCGTCGCCGTCGGGCAGATTGAGCTCAACTTGCCCAAGCCTGCCGAAGCGGCCGCCTTATTCGCCGCAGTCAAGCCCGGCCAGTGCATCATCCGCTACCAGCACCACATCCCAGGAACATTTGCCTACCAACCGCCCATCAGCGGCCCGCTAGTAATCAATGTCCTTCCGGCCACGTCGTCTCAACCCGCCACGCAGTCGGCGACTGGTAAGGTAGCCCATGCGACAAACTTGGCAAGCGAACGTTGGGGACCTGCTACCGAAGGGCTTACCGCAAGGCTCCAGTGCGACAAGCTGGTCTGGGCGACCAAAGAGGCTGTGGTGGTTCAAGTCGACTTGCGCAATATGGGGAAGGCCGACTGGACTTTCCCACTCACGCAGCAAGGCCTGGATATCGAGGTGGACGGTGAAGAGTATGAGTGGGACGGTCCTGTCGAGAACCCCGGTCAGACGATTGGTCCGGCACAAGCCGTCGCCGGCATCCTCGTCGTTCTCGATGGGCATTGGGTGAAGAAGGGCGCGCCTGCGACAAAGCTCGTGCTTGGTCGCGGCAAGCATTGTGTTCGCGTGAAATTCTCCGCGGTTCCTGTGAACGGCACGGACGAGGTGGACGTTTTTAGCAACCGTGTAAGCTTTTGGGTTCTGCCAGCCGACTATGCGGATCAAGTCGCCAAGCAGTCCGAGCAGTTCATCAAGGCGGTCATCAACATTACCCAACTAGGCGAGGCAAATGCTCGGGTGGAAGTATTCGATCCGGTCAGGATGCGTGAATTGCTGGCTTTCTTTCCAGACCTCGGAAGGAAGTCAGGCACGGCTGCTGGCTGGGAAGCCGGGGGGACAATCGAACTCACCAAGCGGGATGCAACCACGACCAAGATCGTCCTGAGCGGGAATGACAATCTCAATACTTGGAGTGCTGGCCAGGGAGACTGGAGCGTCTGCGGCGACTTCCTGGCCTACTTTACCAAGCTGCAGCAGACTGCCACCCAGCCAGCCACGCAGCCGGCGACAGCCACAACTTCCGTGCCCGCCACGCAGGCGGCCAGTATAGCATCCGCCGCCAGATCGGCCGAGTTGGATCGACGTGAAGCGGCCTCGATGCAATTGGGGGAGTTGATCTCCAATGGCAGGATAGACGAGGCATTGGCCTTCTATCGCCGCCAGATTGTGCCAGACCGCCTGCCGCAACTGGGCGAAGCCCTCAAGGGGGCCGGCCGCGGCCTGGAGATGCTGGAACTGTACCACGAGTATCTGCTGACTCCCCCGCCACCGCCCGACGATTCCTACCCCTTGACCTACAACCGCCTGGGGCGGACGGAAGAACTTTTCAGGCAGATCATGGAAGTCGCCGAAGGCCAGGCCACCGCCAAACGGCTGGAGGAAAAGATCGCCGCCGCGCCACATGAGGCATGGCCGCACCTGCGGCTGGGCTATCTGCGATGGTGCATGGGCGAGCGGGCCAAGGCCCTGGCGGAGTTCAATCGCTATGCCGAATTGTGGGGCGAGCCATCGGCCGGCTGGCTGGGATGGCTGGCCGACCTGTGCCGCCAAGCGGGCCTGGCAGAGCAGGCGATCGCGTACTACAAGAGGGCTCTGGAAGCCCCTTTCACAGATGAAGACGTTCGCGCAGCCTCCAGCATGTCCGCCGTGTTGCGAACTCCTGAGACCATTCGCTCGGATGCAAAGGCACGCCTGCTGATGGGACTGGCCGCCACCTACCGATCCATCCAGCGATGGCCCGAAGCCCAGCAGTGCTATGAGCAGGTGCTGGAGCTTGCACCGCCGACGGCGCAGGCGGACGCACAGAAGGCGCTGGCAGAGGTATTCAAAGCCCAAGGCAAGCGGAACCCGCTGATCGATCAACTTGAAGGCCAACTCAAGACCGACCCGAAGAACGCCGACCTGCACGCCCGCCTGGCGGTGCTTCTGCTGGCTGCGGGCGAGTCTCAGCAAGGCATCGATCATTATCGCCAGGCGAGCAACGCCGCGCCGGAGCGGCTCGAACATCGCCTGAATCTGGCCGATGCGCTGTTGGCGGTGGGAAAGGCGAAGGAAGCCCTGGAGGAATATGCCGCCACTCTGAAGGCAGCTGCCGGCCAGGATTCGCCAACAGGCCGCCGGGGCGATATGAACGTCACGCCGGAAATGGTGCTTGGCCGGCTGAGACGGCTGGATGATCGCACGGAACTGCAGGACGACCTGCTGAAACTCTACCGATCCATCCTGGAGTTTGATCAGGCTGGGGCACAATGGAAGCCCTCTGAGTACACCATCCGCAATGTCCTGCAAAGGATAGCCGACATCCTGTCGCGGCGGGCGGACTATGCCGGCATTGTCGACCTCTGGCTGGAGCACCGCAAGGACGCGCCGACCATTGCGCGGGATCAGATCCGCCGCTATCTCAATCGGCTGGATTCGCTGGACTCGCTCATTGCGCGTCTTGGCAAGCTGAGCGAAGTGGATGTCGCGGAAGTCTCCTGCCGGTTCATCCTGGGCGACGCGCTGGCTGCGGCTGGACGAGCCCAGGACGCGCTGGCGGTCTACGAAGACTTGTCTCGCCAGCACCCGAACGATGAGAGCGTCCGACGCGAGCTGGCCGCCATCTATGACAAGATGGGCCAGCATCAACTGGCCTTGCGGCAGAACGAAGCCCTGTTGAAGCTCTATCCATCCGGCAGCGAGCAGTACACCCGCACGCTGGGGCTGGTTGCGGGCCTGAATCTGCGAATGGGCAACCGTACCGAAGCGGCGCGCCAGTATCGTGAGGCATTGAAGTTTGATCCGCTTAATGCGAACTATCTGAAGGGGCTGCGGGATGCAGACGGGGAGGCTGTCCCGGCAACAACACCCGCAGCCACGCAGCCGGCAGCCGACGAGAAGGCTGCTCTCAGGACACAGGCAGGGGAACTACTGGCCAAGAATCATTACGACCAGGCAGCCGAGGTCTTCAGGCGCATCCTCGTCAGCCGCCCGACGGACGTGGAGGCAATGGTCATGCTTGGCAAGTGCTATCTTCAGGGCGGCCAGAAGGAAAAGGTCGTGGCTGCCTTCGAGCGCGCCTACCAGATGCGACGATGGAGCAATACCAATTACGACATTCGCCAGCAGTTGGAGCGCCTGTACCAGGAGAGTGAGGCAAAGGACAAACTACTGGCTCTTTACACTGAAGATCGAGATTGGCAATCGGTCCGTCAGCTCTACAAGAATCAGCCAGAAAAATACACGCAGTTCTTGAACGACCAACTTCGCAAAAATGCTGGTGATGTCCAACTGCGTTTCTGCCTTGCGGAGGATGCGCTCGATCGCAACAAGCCAAATGAGGCGCAGCCGATTCTGGAGCAACTCGAAGCAGAGATGACGAAAGACGGCCCGGTGAGCGCTGAGCGTCTGGCTGATGGCTTTGAGCGGCTGGACCAGTCGGCCCACGCGCTGAAGCTATTGGATGCCGCAGCCTATGCGCAGCGCCCGGACCCCAACGACTGGCTGGGCAGCCGCTTCATGCGCCTGTACGCCAAGACGGGCCAGCCCGCCAAGGTGATGGAGGTTTGCGCAAGGCGGCTTCAGAAGGATCCCCACGGATATCGCACAATCCGAATTGCCGAGGAAATCGCCGAATATGCCGCCACAAACGCCCAAGGCCGTGCCCTGCTGGAGGCATTCATGAAAGATCCCGGCGAAGGAATTGTCCCCAAGGTGGCTACGCGTTTTGCGGGAGCCGTGCGGGCGAAGCTGGGCCAGACCTTTGCGACGACTCATCCAGCCAGCGGGCCAGGCGCGATCAATCCCGTCGATATGCTCAAGCAAGGGCGGGTGGTCGCCGTGCCCGCGCAGGCCCGGACGTTGCTGGATTATCTGGACGCGCTGGCTGCCAGTGCCGGCACAGCCGTGGACCAGTCCTTCCGCAGCGCTCGTCCGCTGCCAGCGCCGAAGCTTGTGCGCGAGCAAGGGCCGGCGCTGGAACTATTGGCCGAGGCCCTGACGGGACTGCCGGTGACGTTGGAATTCTCGCAGGAAGGCTACTGGATGCTCTATGAGCAGGGCGACCCCAGCGCCAGGTGCTCCCTGGCTGCCTCCGGCGGGGCCATCTTCACACTTAGCAATGGCGGCCTGTTGCGCAAGAGTGATGGAAAATTGTCTGGCATGGGGCATCTGCTCTTTGATTCAGCTCTTAAGCCTCATATTGTCGGCGTGGGGATGTTTCCGCGCACTGTCCAGGTCGGGGAAGACCAGGCCGGCAACGCGGCGCCAGCCGCCGGGAATGCAGCCTCGCCCTTCGATCCATCCGGGATGGTATCTTTCTGCCTAAACAAGCAGCCCGCCGAAACCAAGACGATCCCGATGCTGAAGCTGGCCATAGATGTGGCCGTCTGCACGCAGTGGAAAACGCTTACCTCCGATGCTCTGGACGCCGCACAGCCGATGCTCCTGAAAGATCCCACATGCACGGCGACAATAGGCCCTGCGGAGACGATTGATTCCGCCGGCAAGAAGTTCTTGAAGATCCATGTCACCATCAACGGCCGGCAGAAGTGGGAACCCCGAATCGAATTCATAACCAGCCACGGCAAGACATTGGCGTGGTCTAACGTGTCGCGATCCCGCTCGCAAGACAAGGCGGAGTATAATCTGCAGGTTCGTTTGGATGCCCTTACGCCGTCAGCCCTCAAACTGGTTATTCACCTGCCGGACAAAGTAGAGGTAGTCCCGGTGGACTTAGTATTCAAGGATGTGCCCATTTTGGATAAGGGCCGATAGCTGTGCCGCAGAGGGATCAGAATGATGACAGCGGGAGGCGACCAGTTATAGAATACCGTCAATGGAGAAAGCCCATTGGATAATGAACCTCAAAGACCGCTGAAGGATGCGCCGGCAAAAGCTGATCGCCCGCCGATGACTTGGCGGCGGCAGGTTAAGCGATTGGCTGTTCTGGCGGTCGGGGCTTATTTGGCGTTGGCCTTCGTCGCGGCGTTCTTCTCGGAGCGGTTGCTCTTTCATCCGCACCGAGCCGGGTATGCCGATTCAGCTGAGATCATTAAGTTGACCACGGCTGACGGCACGACGATCTCGGCCAGGCACATAGTCAATCCCGCTGCGAAGTTCACGGTTATTTACAGCCACGGCAACGGCGAGGACATGGCTGACTGCCGCGAGGTATATGATGTGATCCATCGGGCGGGATTCAGCGTGCTGGCCTACGACTACCACGGCTATGGCACCAGCGGCGGCTGGCCGACCGAGCAAAACGCCTACGCCGATATCGACGCCGCGTACGAGTATCTCACTGGCAAGGCCGGCGTGCCGCCCCAGCGGATCATCTTGCTGGGCAAGTCAATCGGCTCTGGCCCCAGCGCGGACCTGGCGGCTCGCAGGCCGGTGGCGGGGCTCATCCTCGAAAGCGCGTTTGTCTCAGCCTTCCGCGTACCGCTCCGCGTGCCGCTGCTGCCATGGGATAAGTTCGAGAACCTCTCCAAGCTCTCATCGGTGACCTGCCCCATCATGGTCATTCACGGAGAAGATGATCTGCTCATTCCGATCTGGCATGGCCGGCGTCTTTATGAAGCTGCGCCCGGGCCAAAACACTGCCTGTGGGTGCCGCGGGCTGGGCACAACGACTTGATCTATGCCGCCGGGGCGCGGTACGAGCGGGCCTTGCAGGACTTTGCCGGATTAATCGACGGGCATTAAGAGCCGCCTGCCTGGGACTGATCGGTGTGTTGTTCCGTGGCTGTGGCACGCCGCTTCAGCAGGATTGCCACAACGGCGATGACCAAGCCAATTGCGCCGCCGATGTAGCCGCCCAGATGTGAGCCGAACACCGCCAGGAATCGTAAGGATTCCTGCGCACAATCGCCGGTTTGGCCGCCGGAGAGCAAGCCGGCATACCCCGCCAGACCGAGCACAATGGCCAGAACGGCTGCCAGCCCCCAGGGAATCAGCAGCAGCTTGAAGAGGCTGCGGTAAGGCAGTTGCAGCCGGTCGCTGCGGGGGTTGTTGGCGATAAGCATGGCTGCGCCGATGATGAGCCCGCCAGACCACGTTGCCTTCAGGCCGAGCTTGAGGGCCTCCCAACGCAGGATGGACTGCGGCGGAGGCAGATTGTCGCCGAAGGCAGCGGCGATGCCGGCATCGTGCATCTGGAAGTACTGCCACGAGATCGTACAGGTGATTTGATCGTTGATGACGCCGTAGGCCATCGCCGCACCGACGGCAGCCAGCAGGAAAAGATATTCGCGCCATCGCGTAGCATAGCGGCCCCTTCGACGAAGATCTACCAAGGCCAGTGCCGCGAAGATCATCACGCCCAGGCCGATGCGGACAAGCAGGCCTTCATCCTCTAACAGCAGCCATCGCCAGAATGTGCCTGCCAACATGGCTTACTCCTGCTCGTCCGCCGGTTCGTCATTGTCGTTTCGTCATTGACTCTGCTCCGCCCTGCGTAGCGGGCTTCGCAGAGCAGGGTTCGCCATTCGGACTTTCGAGGATCAGCATGGCCGCAAACTCCCCAGCCACGGCACCCTTCTTGTGCCCAAACAAAAAGGGCCGTCACGGCCCTTTGTTTGCGAATATGACTCGGCGAAATATCACGGACGGCCCTGCGGCCGGTTCCACTTTCACTATCTACTTTCCGCTCTTTGCCGTTAGGCGACGATCTTGCTGATCTTGACCTGGATGTAGTCCTGGCGGTGGCCGGTCCTGCGGCGCGAGTGCTTGCGGCGGCGCCAGTGGTAATGGTAGGTCTTGGGGCCCTGGGCCTCGGCGTCGACGATGTCGGCGACGACCTTCGCGCCTTCAACCAGCGGCAGGCCAACCTGGACCTTGCCCTCGCTGCTGACCAGCAGCACGCGGGCAAACTCGATCTGCTTAGCGTCCTCAGCCAGCTCGCGGCAATCGACGTTCAGAACATCGCCTTCGCTCACGCGGAACTGCTGGCCGCTGTCTTCAATCACTGCGTACACTTGCGACTCCTTCGATAAAGGCCCGTGAATCAGGCCATCATGGGAAAACAGAACATTATGATCATCAGCCCGGCAATGTCAAGAGCCTGTGCGCGAAGTTTTCGGGCGTCGGATGGGTGGCATGGCCCGGTGCCGTGGCCGCGGTTTCTGCGGCCACGTCTTTCCGATCTCTGAATATTGGTGCCACCCCCAAGTACTCTTGGGGGTGTTCGCCCGAGCTGGACAACACCCCCAAGCAAGCAGCAACGGCGCTTGGGGGTGGCACCACCTTTACATTTCAACGACCTAGTTTGTCCATGAATGTCGCGATCGTCCTGGCAGCCAGCTTGATCTGCTCCAGAGAAATACATTCGTTGGGGCTGTGTATCCGGCAGCCGGGCAGATCGAAGCCCATCAGCAGCGGCTTGAGGCCCAGGACCGTCTGGAACTTCTCAGCCGCGCCGATTGACCCGCCGCAGCGGATCATCGCGACCTGCCGGCCGGTCGTCTCAGCCAGCGCCTCTCTGCCAGCCTGGATGACGGGCGAATCGATATCAGCGATGAACGGCGGATTGGACGCATGGTCAATGAACTGGGCCTTTATGCCAGGCGGCGTGTGCCGCTGGACGTGGGCCTTCAGCAGGCCGGCGATCTTTTGCGGGTCCTGGTTGGGCACCAGGCGGCAGGTGATCTTGACGCTGGCGGTGGAAGGAATGATCGTCTTGGCGCCCCGTCCGGTATATCCGCCGACGATGCCGTTGCAGTCGAGCGTCGGCCGGGCCCATCGCCGCTCGGTCGGCGTGAAGCCTTCCTCGCCGCCCGAGAAACACTCCAGGCCAAGATCAGCCAGGTCGTCTTCCGCGCTGGGCGGCAGCAGTTGCCATTGCCGGCGCTCCTGGTCGCTTAGCGGCAGCACGTCGTCATAGAAGCCTTCAACAGCCACCCGGCCGCTCGCATCGTGGAAGTGTGCGATCAAGGCGGCCAGCGCGTTGATCGGGTTTCGCACCGCCCCGCCCTGGCTGCCGCTGTGAATGTCGCGGCTGGGGCCGGTAAAGGTGACCTCCAGCCCCGCCAGGCCGCGCAGGCCGTACGCGATGCTCGGCGTGTCCGGCGCGATCCAGCCGACGTCGGTGATGACGGCTGCGTCTGCCTTCAGCAGATTTGCACTGGCCTGCATGAAGCTGCCCAGGTTTGGCGAGCCGACTTCCTCCTCGCCCTCGTAGAAGAGCTTCAGGTTCACCGGCAGCTTTGTACCCGTCTTGAGATATGCCTCGATGGCCATCAGTTGGGCCATGAGCTGGCCCTTGTCGTCGCTGACGCCTCGACCAAACAGCATGCCCTCGCGCACAACGGGCTCGAATGGCGGGCTGATCCACTGTTCCAGCGGCTCAGCCGGCTGAACGTCATAGTGTGCGTACATCAGCAGGGTCGGCAGGCGGTCGTCGACGTGCAGGCTGGCAACGACGGCTGGGCGGTCATGCTCCTGGTCGCTGGTGCGGATGGCCTGGGCGGACATGCCCAGTTGGCGAATGTACCGCACGAGCCATTGGGCGGCCGCCTGGCAGGCGTCGCGATCATCATGCATATTTGCGATGCTGGGTATGGCCAGCAATTCGCAAAGGCTGCCAAGATGCCGCGGAAAGTTGGCCTCGAGGTAGTCGCTGACTTTGGGCGAGAGCATGGGCCTTCCTCACAGCAACTCGGTGCCGTGGTTTGCGGAGCAACCACGGTCGGTCTGAAGCGTGGTTGCTCCGTCCCTAGCGGGACTACGCAAACCACGGCACCCTACTACTTAAACCGTGGCACTTATCAGTTAACTTTTCACACAGAGCACGAAGCTATTCGGCAGCGGTCTGGGGCACAGGCTCTGCGGCAGGGGCCGCATTCGATGGCGCCGGCGCCGCAGTCGTCGGGGCCGGCACAGCCGCCGCTCCAAAACCGCCGAACGTAGCCGGCGCTGGGGCAGGCGCCCGGCCAAATCCGCCAAATCCTGGTGTCGCGGTAGCTGGTGCGGGTACGGGGGCCTCAGCCGCGGGCGCTGCCGCCGCGGCGGCAGCAGCCGCAACCGGCTTGGCTTTCTCGGCTGCCTGTGAAAGTTCTATCTGATTGGCCAGCAGGCCACGGTCTTCATTGACCTTGACAGCCGACGGAGGGGCCGACTTCTGAGGATCGTACGAAGATGCATCGCGCTTCCGCTCGCAGCCCGCCAAGGCCAGTGCAACAATGGCTGCGCCGCATACTGCCGTCACCCAATTCATCTCTTTACTCCTGGGCGAGGTTTGTCGCCCGTTACTCCGCTCGCCCTTCCGCTGCCGGCGCCGCCGGGGCCCGCGCGCTCGATTCCCAAACACGCCAGGGCATCGCGCTCAACGATGGACCGCAGCGCCTCGCGCGGCACGGTGGGAAGATTAGTTCCCTGTGTCATCTCGTTGAGGCGGTAGACAGCCTCGATGGCCTCAGCCGCAGTGAAGAACGGGAAATCACTGCCAAACAATACCTTGTTAATCACGTTGAACTGGTGAGCCAGCGTCAGGGCGTTGTACGCCTGCCAAGGCCGGCGGACCAGGCCCGAAATATCCGCGTATACCCGCGGATGTTTGCCCAGCAGGATGATGCACTCATCGACCCAGGGATGACCCAGGGCTGAGACCACAATCGTCAGCCTCGGGAACTCGCGAGCGATCTCGTCCAGCAGGTAAGGGCGGGCATATTCCATGCGTCCGCTGGCCGGCAAGTGGATGCCGTGGTGGAAGAAGACCGGCGCGCCGCGATCCTGGGCAAGTTCGTACAGCGCCATCGCCCGCGAGTCGGCTGGGTGGAAGTTTTGGCTGGAGGGCGAGACGACCAGGCCGCGGAATTCGCCGCGGGCGAGCAAGGCTGATGCCTCGCGCAGGGCTGACGCCTCGGTGGGGTCGATGGCGGCAATGCCGATGACGCGGTCGCTGTTGCGGCCGACATATTCGGCGATGAATTCGTTTGGCACCGAGGCATTCTGGGCTGCACTGCGATAGCCCAGCACAAGCGTTTGTGTAACGCATCGGCCGGCCAGTGCATGGTCAGCGGGGCTGGCCTGAAGGTCGCTCCTGCCGCTCTGGAGGCGCAGATACTCAGCCACCTCGCTGCCCAGCAAGGTTGGATCGGACCATATATGCGTGTGGCAATCGACGATCATTCTCTCGCACCAGAAGTGCCGGTATTCTAGACCGGCCGTCCATGCCATGCAAGATATCACTTTGGACTGCTTTGGACTGCGGTGACTAGCCCGCAGGGCGACGGCACCGCCTTGGCTTGACTCCACGATAAACCACTCGCCAGCGCACAGGCCGCTCATCACAGAACAAAGCCAAAGCGGCGGCGAAGCCGCCGCACTCCAAATCGCTAAATCAACTTTCTCAGATACTTTGCATAGGCCGGCAGAACTTCTTCCGGCTCGGCGATTTCCGGGTGCCAGACTTTTTCCCACTCCACAGCCAGGTAGCCGTCGTATCCGGACGCCTTGAGCATCTGGACGATCCGCTCCATCGGCACGTCGCCCTCGCCCGGCATGACATAGCTGTACGAGCCATCGGCTGCGGGCCGGCTGTCCTTGAAGTGCGTGTAGCGGATGTGCCGGCTGAGCCGCTGATGAGTCAGTTCCGGCCTTTCTCCAATCTGGCGGTATGGATTGTGCGTGTCCCAGATGACACAGGCGTTGGACGCACCAGCCTTCTCCATCAAGGCCAGCATCTTTGACGAATCCACCCAGTCATCGTGCGTCTCGACGCCGATGAGGATATCGTCGGCCAGGCGGGCCATCTTCACCAGGCTGGCGGTTGCGATTTCCAATGCCTTTTCGAATGGCGTCGAGCCGATGGCCCCGGGGAAGACCCGCACCAGCGGACAGTTAAATGTCCTGCATAGTTCAGCGTAGTGGGCCACCTCGTCCAGGGCGGCCTCTTGCTGGGCTGAATCGCCCAGGAACAGCTTGGCGCCGCTGGACAGGCCGCTGATCTCCAGGTTGGCTTTGCCAAAAGCGCGGAGCGTCGAGCCGGCTTGCGTGGAAAACTCCGGCATCTTGTAGATCATCATCTCGCCCAGATAGCCGCGGAAGTCCACGCCGTCATAGCCGCACGCGATGGCTGTGGTGATGATCTTCTCCATCGGCCAGGCTGGGCAGGCCAGCGTCGTAAAGGACAGCTTCACGGGTTGCCCCTGTGATTGCCCTCGGCAGCTTCGTCCTCCAGTTCACCGGCGACCTGCAACCCGCCATCCTGGCCTTGGGCAAGCATTTGTATCTTCTTCTCCGCCGAGTCGAGGATCGTGCGGCACTGCTTGATCAACTCGATGCCTTCGGCATATTTCTCGATGGACTGCTCGAGCGAGACCTTGCCCGTTTCAATCTGGGTAACGATCTGCTCCAGTTTGGCCAGCGCTTCCTCGAATGTCATCTTGTTCTCGCCCATGGTCCTAGCCTTCATTACGTGGGGATGTCCACGAATTACACGAATCACACGAAACGAATAATAGACTCGGAGGCATTGTAGTGATCTTCATGTAAAGATGACCTGGAGAACCGCGCAAACGCAAGCGCATTTCGCCAGAGGCGTGTCTGCAAATTCGCTAAGCTTTGCTGTTTCCTTCGTGTAATTCGTGTAATTCGTGGACTCGGGTCGTCCATAAAACAACCAGCCCGCATCTCTCGACGCAGGCTGGCTTCCCTCACAACAACTTAAACGGCAGGTATCGCGCTTCTAGTGGGCCGCGACCTTTGAGATGCTCATTACCGGCAGCAGCAGAGCGATGGCGATGCCGCCCACCAGCAGGCCCATCACGATGATCATCATCGGTTCGATCATGCTGGTGACGGTCTTGACAGCCACGTTCAGGTCATCCTCGCAAAAGCCGGCCACGCGGTTCATCACCGTGCCAAGCTTGCCCGTCTTCTCGCCGGCAGAGATCATCTGCGAGACGGTTCGCGGCACGAGTTTGCTCGTGCTCAACTGGTCCGAGAGCGTGCAGCCTTCCTTGACTCTCTCAGCCAGGTCATCCCATATCCTGGCGAAGTAGTAGTTGCCCGCGACCTGCGCGGCGATGCCCAGGCCCTCGAGCATGCTCACGCCCGTGGTCACCATCGTCGACATCGTGCGAAGCGAGCGCGCCAGGTACGCCTTGCGGAACATTGGCCCGATGATCGGGGCGTTGATGCGCAGGCCGTCAAGCAGGATCTGCCCGCTGCGGGAGCGGAAGTAGTAGATGCCGCCCACGACCGCGCCGGCCAGCGCCACCAGGATGATCGGCCAGTGATTAATTATCCCCTTGCTGAGGTTCAGCAGGACCAGCGTCGGCAGCGGCAGCGCAGCCCCCTTGTCGGCATAGATCTTATCAAACCTGGGCAGTATGAAGACCAGCACGCTGACCACCACCAGCATGCAAAACACGAGCATGCAGAGCGGATACGTCATCGCGCCCTTGATCTTCCTTATCGTATCGCGTTCCTGCTGAAGATAGTCGCTGACGCGCTGAAGCATTGTGCCCATCGTGCCGGAGGCCTCCGAGGCCCGCATCATCGCCACAAACAGCTTGCCGAAGACCTTCGGGTGCCGCTCCAGCGCCGAGGAAAATTCCGTGCCGCCCCTGACCGCCTCCGCGACGTCCTGCATGACGGCCTTCATGCCGTCGGTGCTCTGCTCCGCAATGGCATCGAGAGACTCCGAAAGCGGCACGCCGGTTTCAACCATGACCGCCAGTTGCGTGGCCATGAGTATCACATCGTCGCGCTTGACGCCGCCATGCCGGCGCGAGGCTGTCGAAGCGTTGGCTGCGCCACCGCGATCTTCATTGAGCGTAACGATGGTCTTGCCTTCTTTGCGCAGCAGGCGCGAGGCCTCGTCCAGATCGTTGGCCATCAAGACTCCGGCATTGCTTCTGCCAGAACCTTCGCGAACCTGGTAGGCGTATCGTGGCATCGCCGAGCTCTCTCCTGCTTTAGTGGCACCGCATGGTGCCCTGTTGCTCCTGAACGATAGATAGGGTGCCGTGGTTTACAGAGCGAAGCAGAGCAACCACGCGCCACCAGCACCGTGGTTGCTTCGTCCCTTCGGGACTTCGCAAACCACGGCACCATCGCAGAGTGTTTCCGCCGCGACACATCATGCAGCCTCTATCCAGCCGTAGCCCGGAAGACTTCCTCTACGGTAGTAATTCCCGCCTTCACCTTCGCCATGCCGTCATCGCGCAGGCTCACCATTCCTCCCTCGGCGGCGATGGCTCGCAGTTCATTGATGCTCGGCGCGATGGTGATCTTGTCGCGCATGGCGTCGTTGGGCGCCAGGAGCTCATAAATTCCGATTCGCCCGCTATAGCCGCTGTTGCGGCACTTGGCGCAGCCCACGCCGTGATAGAACGTCTCGATCTCGCCGGCTGATCGCTCAGCCGCGCGGCGGACGTTCACCGGCGGTTCGTACGGTTCCTTGCAGCTCGTGCATATCTTCCGCACGAGGCGCTGGCCCAGCACGCCCATCAGCGCCGCCGAGACCAGGTACGGCTCGATGCCGATGTTCAGCAGGCGCGTCACCGCGCCGCATGCGTCGTTGGTGTGCAGCGTGCTGAAGACCAGGTGGCCTGTCAGCGCCGCCTGAACCGCGATGCGCGCGGTGTCGTTGTCGCGAACCTCGCCGACCATGATGATGTCGGGGTCCTGCCGCAGCAGCGACCGCAGCGAGGCTGCGAACGTGAAGCCGATCTTCTCGTTGACCTGGAACTGGTTGACCCACGGCAGGTTGAACTCGACGGGGTCTTCCACGGTGCAGATATTCACGTCGTCGCTGTTGAGCTCTTTGAGCACGCTGTAGAGCGTCGTGCTCTTGCCGCTGCCCGTGGGCCCGGTTACCAGGATAATGCCGTTGGGCAGCGCGATGAGCTTGCGCCACAGCTTGAGCATCTCGTACGAGAAGCCCAGCTTCTCCAGGTTCACCAGGACGTTGCGGTTGTCGATGATGCGGATGACGATCTTCTCGCCGAACTGCGTCGCCAGCGTGCTGACGCGCAGGTCGATGGGCCGGCCGTCCATCAGCACGTGCACGCCGCCATCCTGAGGCAGGCGCCGCTCGGCGATGTCCAGCCCGGCCATGATCTTGATTCGGCTGGCCATTGCGGGCAGCATCTTCGAGGGCGGGCGAAGCTTCTCATACAGCGTGCCATCTACGCGGTATCGCACGCGAAGGGCGTTATCATCGGGCTCGATGTGGATATCCGAAGCCTCGTCCTTGACGGCATTGAAGATCAGGTAGTTCACCAGCTTGATGACGGGCGAGCCCTCGGCGGCTGCCTCCAGGTCGGTGATGTCCTCGATCTTCTCCTGCACGAGCGAAAGCTCGCCGGCGTCCTTGTCGTCGAAGATGTCGTCGATGACGAAGACGTTCGCAGATGGCAGATGCGTTTCGAGCGTGGCCTTGAGGTCTTTGGCCGTGGCGCAGACAACCAGCACTTCGCAATTCGTCAGCCGGCCCACTTCCTCCAGAAGAAAGACATTGGCCGGCTCGTTGACGGCCAGCGTGAGCTGATTTCGCACCTTGAACAGAGGCAGCACGCTGTGGCGCTCGAGGAACTCGCGCGGCAGCAGGTCGATGACCTTCGGGTCGGCGATCCGGGGCGAAATCCGGGCAAACGGCACGCCGTAGCCCTTGGCCAGCGACTCCATGATCTGCTCTTCGGTGCATATCTCCAGCTTGACCAGCACCTCGCCCAGCAGCAGCGAATTGCCGTTCTGGCGCTGGTAGTCCAGGGCCTTGGTCAACTGCTCCTGGCTGAGGCAGCCCTGGCTGATGAGCAGTTGCCCCAGTTGGAGCTTCTTATTGAAATCGCCGGAAATCATTGGTCGCGCCTCGTTGTGCTGCTACGCATGAATCGCCTTGACAGCCTCCGGAACGTCCTTGAATGTCTCGATGACGCTTTGCAGCCGCGTCAATTCCCGTCTCTTGCGTATGTTCTCGTCGGGCTTGATGAGCTTGACCTGCCCCATCCGCTCAGTGAGCTTCTCCTGAAGCGACAGAAGATACTCCAGCCCCGCACTGTCGATGAACGGCATGGTTTCCATGTTGAACACCAGGTCGATGACCTCCTGGCCGGTGAGGCTTCGATCCACGCTCTGCTGAACGGCTACAAGAGTGTCTTCGGTCAATTCGCCCTTGAGATGCAGTAGCACGGTGTGCCCGTAACTCTCGACAGTTATGTTCATGTTCACTTCACCTCTGCGGATTGGGTGGAAGAAGCCTCTGGGCCGGCAGGCAGCCCCGAGACAAAAGCCTGAGGCGCTGGTGTTGCCAGAGTTGAACTGGCACCACGGTGAATCTCCTCCAGCAAGGCTTGCAGGTCCATCGCCAGCAGCTTGTCCACCAGGTCGCAATCGAACTGCGTGCCGGCGCATTTGCGAATCTCAGCAACCACCGTCTCCAGCGGCAAGGCTGCTCGATAAGTTCGGTTGGAGGTCATCGCGTCGAAGCAGTCAGCCAGGCAGATGATGCGCCCTTCAACGGGGATCTGATCTGCCGTCAGCTTGTGGGGGTAGCCTCGCCCATCCAGCCGCTCGTGGTGGGTCAGTATGCCGACGAGCACGTCGTCAAGCTGGCGTATCCCGCCAAGGATCTTCGCGCCGACGGCTGGGTGCTTCTTGATGGTCTCGAATTCCTCATCCGTCAGCCGGCCGGTCTTGCAGAGAACCGACTCCGGCACGCCGATCTTGCCCACGTCGTGCAGCAGTCCCATGAGGTAGACTTGCTTGACCTTCTTGGCAGTAAAGCCGCACGCCTCCGCCAGGCGGCGCGAGATCATCGCCACGCGCTGCGAATGGCCGCAAGTGTAAGGGTCCTTGGCGTCGATGGAGGACGTCAGTGAATGCAGCACGCCCATCAGCAGGTCTTGCAGGTCGGCATAGAGGCGATGATTGGCCAGGAAGATCGCCGCCTGGCTGGCGATGGAGCTGATGAGCTTCAGGTCCACGCTGTCGAAATCGCCGTTTCGCCCGTTGATGCCGATGAGCATCCCGATGGGTGTCTTGTCAGCCGCCAGCGGTGCAGCCACCAGGTTGGTTATCGCCCGCCCCAGGCCCAGTTGCTCGTCGCAGCGGAATTCATTGTCCACCATGGCGCGGTTCTGGGCCGCCAGCCTGGGCGCAATGTGCGTCGAGGCCAGCAGCTTGATCTGGTCGGCATTGAGATCGACATCGCCGGCGAAGACTACCTCGTCCTCATCGCCGGCCAGGCCATGACCATCCACCACAGCCACCGCCCCGCCCAGGCTCATGACCTCGACCAGTTCATTCACGACATTCTGCAGGAATTCCCGCGGGCGCTGGGTGACCTTCATCGAGCCGCTGATGCGGTAAACCAGGCTGAGTTCTTCGTAGGTGTTGGCCAGGTTATCGCTGAGCGTATCGATCTCGGCCTTGCCGACCTCGATCGTCTGCTCCTGCCCCAGCAGCCAGGCGATGACCTTGAGGAAGTAGTCGCCCTCCTCGCTGCTGTGCAGGCATGCGCGCTGGGCCATCGCCTTCATGCTGGCGTAGTCCAGGCTCCGCGAGCCGCAAAGGTTCTGGAGGGCTTGTTCCTGCGTCATCTGGCTGGTGGGGAACTCCGCGATCACAGCCCCCAGCAGGCGCCGCCGCTGGTAGACTGGAATGCCAAGCAGGCAGCAGCCGATGCGTGCTTCGCCCCGAATCGGCGCGCCGGAAGCGATAACCCTCTGCGCCAGGTCGCAGGCGGCCGACACGCAAGGCCCGGCGCATCGCGAAACGCAGCGGCAAAATTCGCTGCCGGCTGACAGAGGCGAGACGCACTGGCCGGCAGCGTCCCAGATCGAGAAGCTAAAGCCCAGTTCCTTCATGTGCGACCTGAAGGTGCGAAGCTCGCCCATTGTTGCAGCAGATCGAGATGTAGTGGCTGGAAGCATTTATCAGGTTGTGGTTCGCGCGGAGGCGCGGCACTCCAATAGTTCGTTGACTTTCTCCAGGATCTCCCGCGGCGAAAACGGCTTGGCCAGGACGGCTGATATTCCCGCAGCCGCCATCTCGCTCGATTCGATATCGAACCCGCGGGCTGTAAGCATGATGGCCGGGATTGCCTTTGTGTCCTCGCAGGCCCGCAGGCCCTTGAGGAAGTCCACGCCCGTCATGATCGGCATCTGGTAATCCGTAATCACCAGGTCGGGCTTCTCAGCCTTGGCAAGTTCCAGGGCTTCCTCGCCGTCAAGGGCTGTCATCACTTCAAAACCCGCATTGCGGAGTTTCATCGAGACGACGTGCAGGATGTGCGCTTCGTCATCGGCAACCAGTATCTTCTTTCCCGCGGCTTCAGTCATACGCCAACCAACCTCTTTGCTATGCGCCGCTCAACCAATCAACCAAACCACCATCAAACGCTCGCTCTACGCGATCACCGGCAACTCGAAACTGAACGTGCTGCCCTTGCCCACCTCGCTGGTAACAGAGAGCTTGCCTTCATGCACTGTCTCAATAATATGCTTCACCAGCGTCAGGCCCAGGCCGGTGCCTTTGGCCAGCTTGTTGTTGGCCTTGACGCGATAGAACTTGTCGAAGATGTGCGGCAGGTCCTCGGCTGGGATGCCGGCGCCGGTGTCTGAAATCTCGCAGATGGCCACCTTCCGGCGGTCATCCACATTGACCGCCATCGTGATGCTGCCATCCTCCGGCGTGTACTTGACCGCGTTGGACACCAGGTTCATCACCACCTGGTAGATCATGTCCTGGTCAGCCTCCACCTGGTAGTACACCGGGGCAAGGCGGTCGATGATCTTGATATTCTTGGCCTTGGCCTGCGGGGCGGCCACGTCAAGCACCTGCTTGACCACGCCGGTGAGGCTCATTGGCTCGCGAACCACCTTGACCACGCCCGATTCGATCCGCGAAATGTTCAGGATGTTCTCGATCAGCCTGTGAAGGCGGTCGGTCTCGGCAGAAATGATCTCGTAAAATTCCGTCCGCGTCTTGTCGTCCTGCGCCTCGCCGTCGATCAACATCTCGATATACGCCTTGATCGACGCCAGCGGCGTCTTGAGCTCGTGCGAGACGTTCGAGACGAAGTCCGTCTTCATCCGCGAGATTTCCTTCTCCCGCGTAACGTCGTGCAGGACAGCCACCACGCCTGACACTTCCTCGCTGGGCGTCACGACGCAACTGAGCGTTATGCTGAAGGTCTTGGGGCTGCCCGTCTGGTCGATGCTGTGCTCGACCACCTTGCGGGTGAAGCTCTTGCCGTGGCTGCGGGTCTCGCGGATCAGCCGAACCAGCGTGTTGTCGGCAATCACGCGGTCGATGTTCTTGCGCAGGCTGCTGGCCATCTTGAAGCCCAGCAGCTTTTCGCTGGCCTCGTTGGCAAGCAGCAGTTCGTCGAATCGATTGGTCACGATCACCGCATCGGAAATCGAGAATATGATCGCCTCGGTGTGATGCTTCTCAGCCGCCGCGATTCGCGACTGGATCTGAAGCTCGCGGTTTTCGCTGCGCACCTCGTCCAGCTTGCGCCGCGTCTCGGTGAGAAACTCATTGAGCGGCTTGGTAATCTGCGTCAGTTCGTCGCTGCCGTCAGCCATCACCAGGCCGATCTGCCCGGTGCGGCTCATGTTGTCCAACTGGGAGGCAATGGCCCGGATCGACCGCCCGACGCTGCGCCAGAAGACATACAGCACAACCGCTGTAAGAGCAGCCACCAGGCCCAATAGCACATAGTTGAACCCGTTGGAACGCTCGCGCCCCTGCAAGGCCATCATCGTCGCGTAGTAGGCGGTTGCCGCCCCAAGCGAGATCAAGGAGATGCCTGCAAGTCCTAATCTCTTGGCGGTTGTCATATCAGGCCTCTGAACTACAGTTGACTGCCTAACTGGTTAATGGGTGCCATGCTTCCGCGTTGTTTGCGGAAGCATGTCCGGTCTTCTGTCCGCCAGAACATGCTTCCGCAAACGACCACGACGCGGAAGCATGGCACCCAGCCCTGCGTAGCCTCGGCGGAGCAGGGTCAACCGGTAATCTTCTTCTCCGTCTTACTGAGCAATTCCCTCGCAACCCGGTTTTCAGGTTCGAGGTTCAGGGCAGCCTTGAAGCACTTGGCAGCCGCCGCGTCGTTGCCGCACGCAGCGTGCGCCTTTCCCAACAGGCACTGAATCGCGCTGACTTTGGGATGCTCCGCCGCAGCAGCCGACAGCACGCGAACCGCCTGCTCATTGTCGTTGCAGAGAATCAGGCCGTAGCCTTGCAGCAGCATGGCCTCCAGGTTGCGCGGGTCGATCTGCAAGGCCGTCTTACTTGCCAGCACAACTCGCTGAGGATCGCCACCGGCAAGGGCAGCCTTGGCCAGGCTCGTCCAGGCGCCAACGTCGTTGGGGCTCTGGTCGCAGATCACCTGGTATTCGTTGCGTGCCTCAGCCGGCCGCTTCGTCGCCAGGTAGCAGTCGCCCAGCATTCGATGAATCCAAACATCCTTGCGGCCTTTATCGAGCAGGTCCTTGAGCGAATCGGTAGCCTCGGCGTGCTGGCCCAGCACAAATTGCATCTTGGCAATGCACTCGACGTACAGGCTGTTCTTGTAGTCAAGATCGTGGGCCTGCTGATAATGCTTCAAGGCCTTAGCGTATTCGTTGAGCATGGCCGCCACTCGGCCGGCCAGTTCGTGCATGGCCGGGTCGTCGCCGGCCTGGCTCATGTAGGAATCCAGAAGAATCTGTGCATCGCGAGCCTGGCCCATGGCCACCAGCACCTCGGCCGCCGCCGTGATGGCAGCGATGTTCTTGCCGTCCATCGCGTAGGCCTTGCGGTAGTCCGCCAGCGCCTCGGCAAGTTGGCCGTCCTTTTCCTTCGCCACAGCCAGCAGGTAGACCGCCTCGCCATCGGCAGGCTGCTCAAGGCAAAGGCTATTCAACTCGTTTATCGCGCCGCTGTAGTGCCCTTCCTCTATATACACCTTTGCCAGCAACATCCTGGCCGGGACATACTGGCTGTCGATTGCCAATGCCTCCATCACCTTGAGCTTGGCTTTATCCACCTGGCCAACCTTAAGGTGCTCGTCAGCCACGCCGCAAAGCATCCGCGCGCGGGTCTCCTGCCATTTGCGGTTGGCATCCGCCTTTGTCTGCTGCAACGTCGTCTGCCCGCAGCCGACCGCCATGCCCAACACCGCTATCGCCACGATCCATCTTGTGATCTTCATATCCTTAGCTCCAGGGAGCACAGGCCCGAGATTTCGCATCATTGCGAGCGTCTCGAGCCTGGCTCCGGATAGCATAGGCCTCTCAGCCTGCGTTTATTTACCTTGTGCAACTTTCCCAACTTGCCACTTGTCCGCAAAAAAAACACCAATCTCTATTCAACAGGCTGCCCCGCCGGGGCGGAAGCGCTCCTGGCTTCCTTCTCATCGGCTGCCTTGGGCTCGGCCTTTACTTCGCTGGCCGGCGCTTCTGCCTTCTCGGTCACCACTTCCACAGCCTCGCCTTCGATCACCAACGGCTTCAGCGGGCGAGGCTCGATGCCAAGGGCCTTGCGGAGGGATTCGTCGATCGTGCTCACGTCCAATGGCTTTTCCGGTGTGACGATTGGCTCAAAAGGCAGGCCAAGTTCTTCCGCAACCATTCGCTCGACCATGTTCTTTGCGTCGCTGACGCGAGTCTCGTCGGACCAGAAGGCCTTGTTCGTCAGCCGTTCCTTCAACTGGATCGCCTCCGGCATCTGCGGCGAAAGCGACAGGGCCATATCCACGTCCCACTGCGCCTTATCAATTTGGCCGGCGGTTACGTTTTTGCGGGCCGCCTGCATGTAGGCCACGGAGAGGCGGTCGCGCGCCCACCACTGCACGCTCTTGCGGGCGCCGATGCGGAAGCGTTCCACGTCGTCCTTGACCTGCTCGGCGGTGGCCTCATCTTCCTGCTTGATGATGCGCGGGGTGATGAGCATGATGACCTCTTCGCGCGTGGTAACGTCGTCGGTGTCGCGGAAGAGCGTGCCAGCTACCGGAATATTGCCAAGCAGCGGAATCTGGCTGCGGGAGGCCTGCGTCTGCTCGCGGAACAGGCCGCCGATGACGATGGTGTGCCCGTCGCGGACCATCACGTTGCTGGTGACTTCCGTCGTATCCGAGCTGGGGATGACGTTATTGGCCACCGTCTTGGTGCTGCCGATGGAATCTTCCGGGTGAATCTCCATCCGCACATAGCCGTTCTTGCCAATGAACGGGCGAACCACCAGCCTCATGCCGGTATCCAGGAAGGCCACGGTATAAGTGGCGACCGTCTCGGTAACTGTCTGCGTGAGATAGCCCTCATGCCGGCCTACCAGGACCTCGCCGCGCTGCTTGTTGACCACCAGCAGCTTGGGATTGGCCAGCACGGTCGTGGGTGTCACAGTCTCCAAAGCGCGAAGGAACATCGCGACGTTGTTGGACACGAAGCCAAACGACAGCCCGCCGGTTGGCGGCAAGTTGGAGTTGAAGTCGGTGCGGAAGCTGGCTGAACGGTTCTCGCTCTCCAGCGTCACATCCGGCGGCGTGCCCACGCTCTCAAAATCAATTCCCGCCAGGACATTGAAATCGATGCCCAGGGCGTTTTCCTCGGTAAGCTTGGCCTTGAGGACCGTGACCTCGATCAGCACCTGCTCGGGCTTGACGTCCATCTCGCGAATCATCTCGCCGATGGTCTTGACGTTCTCTTCATAATCGCGGATCACCAGCATGTCCTCGCTGGCGTAGCCGTTGCCGCCGGTGCTGGACTTGCTGGCGTCGATGCCAGTGGAGGCCGCCGGCGTAATAGCCATGCTTCCCTCAGCCGACAGCGCCGGGGCCAGCAGCGTCTTGGCGTCGGCAGCCGTCATGTATGTCAGGCGGAAGTTCGCAACAGCCATCTTGCGCTCGGCCTTGCGGATCTTCTCGAGCTGCTCGGGGGTGTAAACATAGACGAAGTTGCCGCGCTCCTCGTAGACGAAGCCCGTCGAACGCATGACGGCGTCGAGGGCTTCCTTGAACGTTACGCCGTAGAGGTCGGCTGAAAACTTGCCGGTGACGTCCTTGGTCGCGACGATGTTCCGCCGGCCCTGCGAGCTTAGCAGTTGCAGCACGACTCGAAGGTCGGTGTCGCGGACGTGGATCTCGAACGAGCCCGGCTGGACCATCTTGACATCCCCGCCGTCGCCCGAAGCCGAGGTGGCCGGCATCGTCTGGGGACTGCCCTCAATGGGGGCAACCTCCTGTGCAGAAAGTACCGCTGATAGGCTCAGCACCGCTGCGGCAACAACAACTCCCACCAGCCGCCACGATGCAGCCTTCCCCGCCATACGCCCCATCACTCGGAGAAATTGGCCAGTGCACATCATACAGCGCTCCTTGCTTTCATCGGCCGCCTCTTCGCCGGCAGCCTTGCCTGCCGCCCTGGCGCTTGCGAGGACCAAGGCGGTACCTGGTTTGCATCTGACTTTCCGCCTCACAAACGGAAAGTCCACAAATGAACCTGCTTATCGCTTCTTCAGATTGAGCGTCAACGTAACGTCGTTCTTGCGGACCACGCAGGCCTGATCCTGTATGTCCACTACCGTAAAGCCCTGGATCGAGTCGCCCGTGGTCAGCACGCGATCGTTGATGATTGCCGTCGGCGCCTTGCCGCAGATCGTGCTTTGAAGGGCCAGTAGCTCAGCCTGGGCGAGAATCTCCTGGCGCTGCGCGACGGCGGGGTCGACGGCCGGCTGGCTGGCCGGCTCGCTTGCAGCCGGCTGAATCACTACCGCCGCCTGAAGCGGAAACTGATCGAGCTTCACGGCGAAGATGTCCCGGTTGATCCGGCGGTCGATGGAGAAGATGTATTGTTCCCTGCGCTGCTCGCAGAGCACCTCGCCGGAAGATGACAGATCGGCATTGCCGGCTGGCGTCGAAACGCTTTGGGCAGCGGCAATGCTGCCGGCGCTCGACAGCGGCGGCGCAGCAATCATTGCCTTGGCCGGCGCGGGCGTGCCGCTGCCCAAGGCGCGAATGCCCATCACCAGCGCCACGACCGTCAGCACCGCCAGGACGGCTGACTTCTTCTTGTCGCGCTTCAGTTCATCCAGCAGCCTGCCGAGGCTGCCCTTGTTGTCGGTTGAAGAGCTATCCATGGTCTTTGCACAACCTTCTGCGATGCATCAGCTTTCGGTGAAATAGATATTCATCTGCAACTCGACGTCCAGCTCATCCCCTTTATCGTCGTTATTGATAATCAGCTTTTGTACGCGGCTGAGGCGTTCCATATTTTCCACGCGATCGAGGAAGCCGGCCAGGTTCATGTACGAGCTGCGGAACTTCATGCTGATCGGCAGGGTATTGAAGTATTCCTCGCGAGTGGCGCTGGCGGTGCGGAGTTCTTTCTGGCCGAGGTAACCGCTGATCTGCCGCAGGAACTCGTGCAATTCCTGGCTCTTGGGGAGCTTGCGGTCGAAGTCGCGGTAGCGGCTCTTGAGGGCCTGCACCTGCTGAATCATCGACGGAAGCGACTGGACGGACTGCACGTTGGCCTCAAGCGTCCGCTGCTGCGTGGTGATCTCGGTACGGATCTGCTCGAGCTTCCTGCCCTGCGGAATGTAAAACGCCAAACTGGCCAGGCCGACCATAACCACTATGATCGCCGCAACAACACAGGCCTCCTTGGGAACCTTGGCCAGTATATTCTGCGTATTCATATTCCTACCTCCACCAACTCTTCAATGAATGCCGTGGTTGCCGCAAATCTCGGTGCCACACCCAAGTACTCTTGGGGGTGTTCGCCTGATCAGGCCAGCACCCCCAAGCAAACGACAACAGCGCTTGGGGGTGGCACCAATTCTCCGGTACCGAATCTTCCGGCTTGCCACGGCGTAGCCTTGGCGAAGCCGGGTCACCTCGCCACAAGGCAACTGGCCTTGAATTCCTGCGCCACGTGGTTATCGATCAGCACGGTCTTCGTGTATCCCATGTTCACGTTCTCAAACAGCGGGCTCGTCGATAGCTGGGCGATGAAATTCACCAGGTCAACATCCGATGGCGCCATGCCCACAATCACCAGTTGCAGACGCTTGATGCCTTCAGAAGCAGCCTTTTCATTTCCGCCGGCAGCCAGGCGCGCCGAGATGTGCTTCTCCGCCGGGCGGTTGTCAGCCTGAACTTCCTGAATCTCCAGGCTCAGATTCTTGAGAAAGATGCTTTCAGGCAGCAGCTTCTGCAGCTCAGCCAGCACCAGTTCAGGACTGATGCGGCTGCCCAAGTGCTCCTCGACCCGCTTCTTGATGTTCAGGTCCTGCATCTGCTCTTCGAGCTGCTTCTTGCTGGCTACCTGTGCCTGCAACTGGTCGCTCTGACTGTTTAGCACAGCCAGTTCAGCCGAGGCCTGCCTGATCTGCCCCTGCCGAAGATAACCAAGCAGCACCAGGCCCACCGCCACAGCCGCCACGAGATAGCCCTCGCGGATCAGCCGCCTGCGGCGCGCACGTTCCGCGCGTATCCGTTCAGGAAGGAAATCGATACTGTCCATGTTGGCCTCTAAGCAAATTCGGGGCATGGCGATAAAGCCCATGCTCCCAGTCCGCACAGCTATCAGCTTCCGATCATCCGATGCCCGTCGGATGCACACCCGAAAGTGGGTGTGCCACAATCTATGCGCTCATCAGCTCCGCAGCCTCGTCATCTTCCTGCACGCATGGCAGGTCGAGGTTACGCACCGCCAGGCCGCCGCAGGTGCTCCACTCAGCCAGCATGCCGCGGCGGTCGCCGCCGACATCCACGTTTGAGGTGTCGATGCCGCGAAGCGGCTGGCCCACCACGCACTCGATCCCCAGGTGCTCCGAAAGCAACTGGATCACAGCCGGGTCGTACGCCTCGCCTCCAACCACCGTGATCCGCTCGCACCGCAGGCCGCGGAAAGTCACCGAACAGTATCGCAGGCACAATGACACTTCTCGCGCCAGGCTCTCCATCTCGCCCCGCAGCGCGTCATGAATGGTCCAGTTGACGTTATTGGGGTCCACGCGCATCTCGCAGCCGCGCCCCATCGGGTCGGCCGGCTTGGCAACGCAGCGATCCATGTTGTCCCTGATGCAGCGCAGGCGCAATTCGCATGCCTCGTCATAGCTGAGGCTCAGTTGGCTGGCGACGGCTTCGTTCAGCCGCCGGCCTCCAATGTCTATCGACTTGATGAACAGGATCTGCCTTCCCCTGGCCACCACCACGCTCGAGCCGCTCAGGCCGATGTCCATCACCACGCTGACAGCCTGCTCGTCCTCGCTTCGGCGCAGGAACCGCTCGAAACTGCGAAACATGGCGATCGGCTCGGCGTCGATGTGGTCGGGACGCAGGCCCGCTTCTTCCAGCAGGCTCAAGTGCTCTTCAATAGCCTGCGGCGAGATGGCCACCATGATGATCTCATCGCGCGTCTCGTTGCCTTGGCGAACAGGCCCGGCGTTGATGTAGCTCATCTGGTCGCTCTTGACCTCAAAGCCAAAACGCTCCTTGGCCTCCCACAGCACGGCCTGGTGCAGCTCCTTGCCTTCCATGTGCGGCAGGCGGACGTTCTTGATGTGCAGCAGGCTGGTGGATATCGAGGAGACCACCCTGCGGCCCTTGAACTCGCTGGTCTTGAGCATCTCGCGAACGGCCTGGACCGCGGCCGAGCGCCGCTGCTGCAAATCGGCGCACTTCCAACTTGCCAAGGCGAGCGGGAAACGCCAGCGCCCGCTGGCAAGCGCGCACAGCCGGCCGCCGATCTTCTTGAGCTGCATCATGCGTATTCCGCCGGCGCCCAGGTCAAGGGCTATCGGCGAAGGCTTATTGGCCACGAAAAACTTGAACATGCCGCATCCTTTCAACCGCAAACTTGCGCTTGGTGGCACACAGGTGACGTGGTTTGCGAAATCTCGCACGGATGAAGCAATCACGCTTCTGGTTAAGCGTGCTTACTTCGCTTCGCTCCGTAAGCCACGGCACCCTATTCATCGTTTCATGCGCAACAGGCCGGCTACAGCGCCGTGACGTTCACCTTGCCCGTTGCCGGCGCAACATCGATCCGGTACGAAGCAGGCCCAGCCTGGATCGTCACCGATCCGCTGCCGTCGGGGCTGCCTGTCTCATTAAACGTCACCTGGTCGTTCGTGAAGGTGTCCGAAAGCAGCTTCACCTTCGACATCCCGCTCTGCGCGGAGAAGTTCACCACGAAGGCTTTCCTGCTTATCGGATGGATCAGGTCGCTACTTGCGTTGCGCAGGCGATAGGTGTTGTT
>CAYQJH010000014.1:0-36849 GCA_964417755.1 uncultured Planctomycetaceae bacterium | reverse complement strand
CCGTCCACAGGCCGAGTTGACCGAGCTTCAGTTCTACATCGCACGGTTGGCCGTCGCTGTTCATCAGCAACGGGCCCAGCACGCGACCGCGTTCCTGGCGATTCAGTGCCTGAGGGAACACCAGCCCCACGCCCAGCAGATGGCCGTCGGCGTGCTCATGGCCGGCAAACGGCAACGGGATGCACGCAAGATGCCCCGACTCATCATCGCTCGCCGAACCATCCGGCTGATGCCCGCTGACCCATTGCGGCACGGGCTGGATGCCACTGCGGTTCATCACCGCCCCACGCAGTGCCTGCATCACAGCCAGCGTCGAGACCGCCGGCAGCGTCGGCCCGGCAACCTGGGTCAGAACCAACAGGTCCGTGTCGAAGTGTGTACGTTCGACCTTCGGCTCGACTCGCGTCGAATCCACACGTCGATATCCCGTCCACAGGCCGAGCGTCGGACGGATGGGCGGCCCTGTCACTAAACCGGAAA
This sequence comes from uncultured Planctomycetaceae bacterium, assembly GCA_964417755.1. Lineage (GTDB taxonomy): Bacteria > Planctomycetota > Phycisphaerae > SM23-33 > SM23-33 > CAYQJH01. Next base: position 36,369 of record CAYQJH010000014.1, on the reverse strand, counting down.
GCTGTTCCTCAAGTGGCTTGATTTCTCCATCGATCGCTGCTTTTCGTTCTTTCGCTCCTTTCCCCGTGACCGCTTTCTTGGATGCTTTGAGTGTGTCGATTTGCTCGTCGAGTTCGGCGTGCCTCCGGCGTGAATCCTGACCGAACCGCTCAACGAGCATCCCCAGCATGCCTTTGGAGATCGACCGTGCCTGCCAATCGGCAAGTTGATCGTCGGGAACTAATCGCTCGTCCGGCTCATCGGGTTCCTCCGCATCGCTCACCCACATCCGCACGAGCGATGACGAATGCCCGATTCGCGTCACCTTGCCGCAAAGCTGGTCCAGCGCGTCGCGGTGATACTTCACATCTACGGCCTCGGGCCAGTGTATGAAGCAACGAGCCTGACCGACGTGAACCCGGGGGAAGGTGCGCGGCTGCTTGCTGCGAGTCATGGCCGGGGCGGATTGCAGCGTTGCCGCAGCGGGGCCTGCCTTGTCATTCACCGGCACATAGACTGTAACGTTGGATCGCTCAGACATCCATTCGCGCGCCGGCAAGCGAAGCTCCGGATCACCTAATGCTTCCAGCCAACGCAGCGCATCACCTTCGGCGGCGTCTTCACCGGTCTCGAACCACGCCGCCGCCAGCGCCATGAACACCCGCCCCGGGTGCGGCGGCCACTCCGCACGCTCCCGGCTGCTCGGGTCCGTCGCCACCGCATATCCGGTCAGGTATTCCCAGCCGATTGTCAACCCGGGCATCATTCGCCCCCTTCGCTACCGTCCCCGCCCTGTTTGGCCGCTAGTTGCTGACTCTTGACCACCAGCTTCACCAGTTGATCGGATGGCGTGAGTACCAGCGGCTCCTCGCGCCAGGGCAGCCCTGCCTCTTTCGCCGCAACGACCGCGTCATTGAAGAGTTCGACGGCCTGTTCGGCCGACAGCGTGAACTCACCGCCATTCTTGCGATCCAGCAACTCCCACCGCAAATCTCCTTCCGGCCAGAGCAGGCAGCGCGAGCGCAGGTCCAGCCCCGCCTCATCCGCCAGTGCGGCCGCCATCAGCCCTAGCGCGGCGAGCACCGTTCGACCAGCTACGTCCAGTTTCGCGTCGAGCTTGCCATCCACTGGGAACCGCAGTCGCCGCAACGCCGGCAGCGACAGCACGATGGTCTGTTCGGCCGAAGCGATCGTCACTCCGCCAGCCAAGTATTCTTTGGTTTCGCGATCACGATCCGACAGTGAAGGTGTCACGTTGCCGTGATTGGCTTCCGAGGGCTTTCCTTCCTTGCCCAGCATAACGGACTTGTTCTTTTCCTTCTTGGCCTCCGATTCGTCAAGTGTCCAACCACCGCCTTTGCCTGCGTACAGCGGCCCAGCCTTGAGCTGAATTGCCAGCGGATCAATGCGGCTGCTCGTCTTCACACCGTACACCGCGCCGATGCCGACGATCTCGCTGACCATGGCCCGCTCGAATTTAGCGCCGAGCCCTCCCTTGGGTCCGGTCGAGTCCCACATGCCGAACAGCAGGACCGTGGGGCAAAGCTCGAACAGCGGCGTGGCGTTCCGCAAACTTACGCGGTCGATCGCCTTGCCCACGTCCGACTGGCGAAACGGCTCGCCCTCCAGCAGGCTGTCACGCAGGATCGCATCGGCGATGCGGTGTGGAGCCTGCAACGAGCTGACCTTGCCTACCGGATCGAGCAGGCGCATATCCTCAGGCTTATCATCGCCCGGAAAATACGGCGTGAAATCTACCTCAATGACCGGCAGTTCTATCCGCTCCTCATCCACCGCTTGCTGCAACGCTTCCTCCATCCGGTTGGCCTGGCTTTGCACGCTGTCCAGCAGTACGCAGTCCACCGGCTCATCGTGATCAGGCAGCCGTCGCTTCTCTGTCGCGTAAACCGCACCAGCGTAGGTCGGCGGAAATACCTTCGTCCCTTCCCCCCCGGCGGGCTGAAGCGTGGCTCTCGAGCGGAAGGCACAGGCCGCGTTGGCCACTGCCTCCCTGAGTGTTTCGATGGTTAATGCGATGGTCTTTCCCATAGTGAACCCTTTCAAAAAGTGTCTTCCTTGATTGTTCGTTTGTACAGGACAACCCGAAGGCTCTGCGGAATCAGCATCCAATCTGAACGCCATACCAACTCTCTGAATGCTTGCTCGGAACTACTGAACCCCGTGACGCTGTGCATCGCTGTCTCCCCAGCCGGCGGTGACTATCTCTAAGCCAAATATCTACATTACGCTACCCGCTATGCACGACGGATGCAATGCCTCAGTCTCAACTGGGGCTCGCGTTCTCATCCATGAGCCGAGTAATGCCGACGTGCATTATGGCCGTGGGGTATGACAGCTTTGGTCGCACCTGGGAGTATTTGTCAAGCAATCTTCCATGACTGACTGGCATTGCCGAACGCAAAGACTGGCGTCGGTGATAGGAAATTGGGTTCCGCCCGTCTGAAGGCCTGGGGCGACGCGGAGGCCCCCGGGGTGGGTAGGGCCGGGGTCTTACTTGGAGAGCATGCGCCGCTGCTCATCCCAATCCAGAGGCAGGTCGCGGCGGAGGGAGCGGAGGGAGAGGCCGTCGGGTTCCTGGCCGTCGAGGATGGCTTCGACCAGGTCGGGGGCCAGGGAGGTCAGGCGGATGGTGCGGGCGATGTAGGACTGGTCGAGCTTGAGCTTGCGGGCCAGGTCGCTGTTGGACGTGGCTTGGCCGGTCTCGATCATCTCCTGCCAGCGGAAGGCCCGGGCCAATGCAAGCGCGAGCGCCGTGGGCTCTTCCTCGCCGGCGGCGCTCTTGGCGGCGGGCGCTACGCCCGGGGGCAGGACGATCTCCTTGCGGCCGCCGCGATGGCGCAGGGCCATGGGGATGTCGATGACGATGGCGTCGCCGTCACGGCGGACGGTGGGTTTGGCGGTGACGGTGCCCTTCTTCGGCGGGCGTTTCATACGGTTGCCTCCTGGCGTTCGGTTTCCTCAGACTCCTGCGGCGCAACTTCGGCTGCCAGCGCGACCAGCCCGGTGGGCCGCAGGCGGATGGTCAGGCCGTCGGGGCGGATGCTGACGGTCTCAACCAGCAGGCGGACGATGCGCTCCTTCTCGGCCGGGAACAGTTCGGCCCACAGCGGCTCGACCGTCCGAAGCGCCTCGGCCACGTCGCGTTCGGTGGGCACTTCCTCCTGCTGGTCAAGCCGAACATCAAGCTGCTGCACCTGCGCCTCGACGTCGGTGTACTCGTCGTTGAGCTTCCGCAGCTCGTCGGCCAGCGGGCCGTCGTCCTTGTCACCACCCGCGCGAACGAGACGACCGACGGTTTTGCGGAGTTCGGCCAGGCGTTTCTCGAGGGCCATCTTCTGGCGGGTCAGCGCCCGGCGCTGTCCTGCGGCCTGGGCGCGGGTCGCGCGAAAGGTGCGGGCGACCATGGCCGGGTCGGCGAATATCTCGCGCAGGTAGGTGAACACGGCCTGCTCGATCTGCCCGCCTGGGACACTGCGGACCTCGCAGGTGTCGTATCCTTTCTTGGCCGCCGCGTGGCAGACGTAGTAGTGATACCGCTTGCCACGCCGGTTTGTGTACGTCGGGGCCATGGCCGCGTCGCAGCATTCACAGCGGATCAGGCCTTTGAGCACGGCTGTGGTCTTGCTGCGCGTCTGGTTGGCCCGACCGGCGCGGTTCTCAGACAGGATGCCCTGCACACGGTCCCAGAGCCTTCGGTCCACGATGGCGTCATGCTCACCGGGGTAGCTCTGGCCCTTGTACAGGACCTCTCCGAGGTAGCGCCGGTTGGTCAGCAGATGGTGGACGTCGGTCTTCTTCCACATGCCACCGCCCATGGGCTTGCCCTTCTTGGTGACCCAGGCCTTCATGCGGTGGCCTTGGGCGTTGAGCTCCCTGGCCACCAGCATGCACGATCCCAGCCGGCAGAAGCGGTCAAAGGTGTGCCGCACGAGTTTGGCTTCGTTCTCGTTGACCAGAAGCCGCATCCGCTCGCGATCGACGTCGTAGCCCAGCAGCGGGCGTCCGCCGACGTACTTGCCCTTGCGCTTGGCGCTGGCAATCTTGTCCCGGATACGCTCGCCGCAGAGCTCCCGCTCGAACTGGGCGAAGCTCAGCAGGATGTTCAGCGTCAGCCGGCCCATACTGCTGGTCGTGTCGAACCGCTGAGTGACCGACACGAACGCCACGTCGTGCTTTTCGAACAGGGCCACGAGCTTGGAGAAATCCATCAGGCTGCGGCTCAGGCGGTCGACCTTGTAGACCATCACGACGTCGACGCCGCCGGCCTCGATGTCGGCCAGCAGCGCCTTCAGGCCCGGGCGGTCCATGTTGCCGCCGGTGAAGCCGCCGTCGTCGTAGCGCGTGGCCAGCGCCTTCCAGCCCTCGTGCTTCTGGCTGGCGATGTAGGCCTCGCAGGCCTCGCGCTGGGCGTCGAGGCTGTTGAACTCCTGCTCGAGGCCTTCCTCGTGGCTCTTCCGCGTGTAGATGGCGCAGCGGACGGGCTTACTCTTCTCGTTGTTCGCGATCATGCCTCCTCCTTTCCTGTGCTGGCGAGCCCGAAGAATCGTGGCCCGCTGACGTGCTGGCCGGTCATGGCCTTGGCCACGGCCGACAGTGTCCGGTAGCGCCGGCCATCCCATTCGAAGCCGCCGTCGGCCAGCGCTGTGACGACATGCTCGACCCCGCGCCACTGGCGGACCAGGCGCGTGCCCGCAGCCAGTGAGGCGCGCTTGCGGGGTTTGGGCGGGCGTTTCTTGCCGCCGGCTAGTTCGTCGCCGTCAGCGATCTGCCGCAGGCGCTGCCGGGCCCGGTCGGACAGGCCCCCGAAGCGAAGTTCCTGAACCCGCCACGCCAAGCGGCGGACCAGTTGGGCCTTGGCGTAGCTGCCCGGTGGTTCGGTGCCGAAGAGCGTCCGCCACTGGTCTCGGAGTTCGTCCACGCCCATGCGGCGGATCCTCGCAAGTGTTTCCAGAACGGTCTGTTGCGTGCGTTTCATCTCAAAAACTCCTTTCACTGGTGGACGGGGCCATCAGGGCTCGTGTGGCGCGGAAGCTCAAGGCAATCCTGCCCGACCTGCGAAAACCCTCTCGAACCGACGCGCCCGGCCCGGGCGCGGCGTTTAAGCCACAGACGCATCATGGCCAGCGACAGCAGCATCGACACCTCGGCCAGACGCTCCTGGCCGGTCATTTCAGCAGGGTCCGTCCCGTTGGTCATGGTCATGCCCTCATTGCACAGCACCACTTCTCTTGTCAACTTCACCATCGCCGCAGGTCTTCCTGCGTGTACTTTTTGCGGGGCCGGCGAGGCACGAAGTCAGCGCCGGGCAATCGCGCGCCGGCGATGGACGCCGCGACCGCATTGCCCACCAGACAGTCCAGCCAGTGGTTATCCAGATGGCCGGGCTTGGCCTTCCATTCATCAACCGTCCGTCCACGTCCCTGAGTCCGCACCCGGTACTCAGCCGTCAGGTGATCGGCCAGCAGACGGTGTTCACGTGGATCGCGTCCGAAGATGGACAGGCACCCCTTGTCGCCCACCGCTGCCGAAAGGCGTGCGAATACAAAGGACTTCCAGAAGTTCGTGTCGATCAGCACGTGTCGGATCACGCGTTTGCCCGACAGCGACGGGATGAACCAGTGCTGGCCCATCTGGTCGCCCGGCTTAACCGTCCACTCACGGAATTCTCGGCTCGCCGCCCCGATGTACTTGCCGTGGCTGGGCAGCAGAATCGGCGCGAAGGAGCTTTCGCGGCAGAACTGATAGACCGTATCTGTGCTTTGGCCCCAATTCGCATCGATCAGGCAGCGGTCGATATGCATGGCCGTGCCGTCATCGCGCGTCCAAGTTCTGCCGAGCACATCCTGCGTCAGAGCGCCCAGGCCCGCGTAGATCGTGCCCTCCAGGCCGGCGCCCCTGTGAAGCACCGCCATCGAACGGCGGGCATCCCGCAACGTGAAGTAATCTCGGCGCTGGTCGGGATAGGCACCGTAATCGAGGATCGAGCCTGTAAAATCATCCGCCCAGGAGCAGACCATCCAGAACAGCAATTTCTCCTGCACGTCGAGGAACGCCGTGACCCTCGTGGCCGAGACGGGGGCAAGGCCTCGCCGATAGCCGTTGGTCTTGTTGGCGATCTGGTCGGCCGAGAGCAGTTCCTCGACCGGCCCACGCTCTGGCAGTGGCTCGTTCTGGAATTCGGCAAAGAAGGCCGCGTCGCCGCGATCCAGCTTGAGGTTCATGGCATGCTGAATGGCCGAGAGTTCGTCCGTGTTGTGGCGAGCCGGCCAGGCGATGACGGAGCCCTCGTCCATCTCCACGCGATGGGCGGCATAATACTCCGTCGCCTCGGCCCCGTGCCGCTCGTTGCGCAGGCTCTCGGCGCGGATGGAAGCGTATTGTTCCCAAAGCTTGACGTTCTTCGGGAGGGCGTACACCATCTTCGTGCGTTCGCCCTGCCACTGGGGGTGTTTTTCGCGGTCAAGGATGCGGTCGGCCAGATCACCTGGCACGATCACAGTGCAGGGCATGAACACGGACGGTTTGACGCCTGGGCCTGCCAGTCCCAGCACGGCACCGGCAAGAATCTTTTCGCGCTGGGCGCACTGGCTGGGTGAGCGGGCCGACTCATCCGTCTGCGGATCGTCCAGGACCACCAGTGAAGGACGGATAGTCGCGCCGTCGGCGAGCTTGTGTTTCATGCCGCGCAGGCGACCGGTAATGCCTGCTACCTGGATGGCGGCGCCCGACGCACGCGAGCCGGGGATCGTCGGCATGATAATGGACTTGGCCGTCCAGGTAATCAACGTGCGGACACCGCGATAAGTCTGGCCCGCGCAGCGGTTGGCGATGCCCTCCAGACACTGGATCGGGTAAACCGCCTCCGGAAAGTCTTCCAGCAGCAGATCATTGCCCTCCAGTTCGGCCTTGATCGAGTCCAGCATCCCGGCGGCATGCTCCTCGTCGCTGCCGATCAGAGCGACGAAAGAACGATGGCCGTAAAGAATTGCCCAGGTGCAGGCACACTCGACCATGACAGTTTTGCCGCTGCCGCGCGGCATGGCATAGGCAAACATGCCGCCGCGAAGGACCGCATCCTCGATCCTGGCGATGGCCTTGAGATGATCGGCCGACCAAGGCAGGTAGAACGTCTTGGGGAAGTACTGCTCGCAGAAGAAGCGGAAGTCGCCGGCGGCCTGTTCCTTCCGTATCGGATTCCTGACTTCGGGAATAGGGCCGATGTCGCGCCCGTCTGCGGATAACTTGGCGCTGCGGGCGCGGGCTGACTCCTTCATCGCCTCGTAGCCGGTGAGTCTGCCGCCCGAGGCGGCCGCCATCATCATTTGCGCGTGCCATGTGGACAGCAGCCACGCGCCGTAGGCCACCACATTGACGCGGCGGCCGTCACCGACCCGCAGGCCGGCGCGGACGACGTTGCGGCGGACGCGGGGCTCGTTGGTTACCTCGCCCAGCGCCGTGCTGTTGAGCAGCCCGGCCAGCCTGCCGGGCGGAAGTTGTCGAAGATCAATACCCATGTTCAATCGCCTCCAGCCGCCGCTACTTGCGGTCGATGTTCTTTTCCAGGAAGGCCATGAGGTCGATGAGATTCACGTGTTTACCGTCGCCGGCGAGCACCGGCGCCCCGGCGTCGATGGCGGCCTGGATCATTTCCGGCGTCACAATGCGGCCTGCCGCCGACAGCAGGCGAACCGCTTCCTCAATCGTCATGGCCAGCGGGTTGATCGTGGCTTGTGTCATGTCTGGCTCCAGTGGCTTCTTATTCAAAGAACGCCGTTTTTTCACACTAAAAGAAAGTCTGTGCCGTACCGCGCCCGTTCCCGCACGAGTCAGCAAGACCGATCCCCAGGAAGGACCCGTAACGGATAATGTATCCGCATCAAATGGATGCCTCCTTGCGATGCCGCTGCCTGTGCAACGCCTGCCGACATGCATTGGAACAGTAAACACCGTCAGCGCGGGCGGCGATGAAGATGCTTCCGCAACGCGGGCAACGGCGTTGCCGACGCTGGCGACGCGCCTCATGGCGATTGCGAAGCAGGACGTCTCGTTTGCACGTGGACGAGCAATAACGTGCGTGCTGCCTTGCGGCGATGAACGGTCTGCCGCAGACTGTGCATGTTTGTTGAAGCAATGTCAGATTCATGGAGTTGTCTCCGTCAATTCAGCAGGTGCTTGAAGACCTCCTCCTGGCGTCTGAGCACCGTCGGTTCAGTGTGAATCGAGCGGCGGCGAAGGCTGGCGACATCTTCCAGATCAGCTTTCAGCTTGCCGTACTGCCTGTCGATGGCGATCACGGCATCGTCGTTGTCCAGCAGTTCGATGAAGTGTTCCTCGCCACGATAGGGATTGGCTTCGATGTACTTCTGCCAGATAGCAGCGAGCCGATGGCATCCTGGGCCTTGTGCAGAAGGGCCTCGCGCTGAACCACTGCGACGCGAACATCCTGCAACCATCCCCATGTTTCGCGCAGCAGGCGGGATTGCTCGGTCAACAGATCGTCAACTGTACCGTCGCAGCAGGCGCTGAAATCCGCCAGCCGCTTGCGGCCGTCAACGATCCTCCCATGCCGCTCTGACATCGCCAGCAGACGGCTGTTGTGCTCGCCCACCAGTTCGGTAAGCCCGTCGCCGTGGGCTACGATCTCCTGGCTGAGCAAGCTCATGTCCAGCGACCGCAGCATGTGTTCATCCCGTGCGTTTTCTTCAAGCCAATTCATGATCTACTCCTTGCAAATGACAGCTTTCGTGATATTGCAGGTGCCCAACGGCCTATCCGCCGGGCTACGGTGTGAAGTCCCGAATCGGGACATGTCCCAATTCTGAAAGAACCTGCTCGTATGCCAATCTTCCGGCCTCGTTCTCGCATAACTTGCCGTCCACGACGGCAATGGCCTCGCGCTCATCGAACAGGTGTTGAAGACATTCGTGGAGGTCGGGATCGACAACATTCGCCAGCACTGATTCGGCCTGAAGTCTCCAACGCCGACGCGGATCAGCCAGCAGCGTCACCAGATTACCTTTGTGATTGCGGACGGCCGCGAGCATGTCGGAGGGAACGCGACTGGCAGGCTGAAGACTGATCCTGCCCTCCTTGAGTGTTACGCTGACGCCCAGGCGATCCAGTTCAACCAGTAAATCGGCTGCGGATGGGGTGGTAGCGATGGTCATACCAGCACCTCGTCGGGTTCGGGAATCTCGGCGGCAGGAAGGGACGGCTGTGCGCCTGTTGCGCCTATGGGTTCTATTACTTTCCTATTCTCAGCACTTATTAAACGCGTGTTTCCAAATACGTGTGTATTTGGGTTTTCCGTCGGAGCTATTACAGAACCCATAGGCGCAATAGGCGCACAGAGGGTTTTCATAGGCGCAGCGATAGGCGCACCCATAGGCGCGGCATAGGCGCAAAGTGCCGGTTCGGCGGGGCCGGGGACGCCGGTTTGGACCGGCGGGGCCGCAGCGGATACATCATCCGTAACTTCTGCGCCTATGGTGCGCCTATGCGCATCAGGCGCGTCTGGCGCATAGGCGCACTCTTGCGGGGCGGGCTCAATGGCCTGGAAACAGTACTCCCGTGTCGTGCGGCGGTTCAGGAAGTCGTCGGTTTCTTTGCGGGCGATGTGGAAGTTGTCGATCTGACGGACACCGTCGGTCCCGAAGCATTGGGCCATACGCCGCCCCGTGGCCTGGAGTACTTTCTTCTTCACATCGTCGTCCGCCAGGTCTCCGCCATCCGGCAGGCCCGGCAGTTCCGTGTCGGCCTGGGCGGCGATGATGTCCACCAGATCGTTGGCGCGGAGCCAGACGCCCAGCAGGCCATGATCGCGCACGATAAGGGCGACGTCGCGGAGCCAGTTCAAGACTGGCGTGGCCATGCGAACCTGTGTCTGGCGGTGGCCCTCCAGGAGCGGCCCGGCATGGAGGATGTTCTGTACGATCCAGTCGAGCCTGCCCGCCCATGCCCGGAAATCATGGCCGGTGGCGCCGGTGCCGAGCTTGCCGGCGGCGTACCAGGCCTTGACGATGGCGAAAACCGCCCCCAGATACAGCGGCTGATTGGCGCGGACGTGTTCCAGTATGTCACCCGCGGGATACCGGCGGAAGCGGTAGTCTTCAGGCTGTTTGAGTATGCGGACGCAGGAAGAGCGATTAGCAAGATCGCGCGTAATCTCGGCACGGTTGCTGGTGAGTTGAATGATCACGCGACGCGGATCAATTTCAATAGAGGCCAGGTGCGGCGCGCGGGCCAGGAAGGAATCCTCCGTCAGGAACGATTCCAGGGCCGGCGAGTCGATGGCGCTGCGGATGTTGTCGAAGCTGATGAAGCAGCAACCCTGAAGCAGCGCCGTGGCGAAACTTTCCTCCAGCGAGCCCACGCCGCCTTTCTTCTGCGTGATGGTCTTGACGGCGTGGTTGTACACGGCGGCCGTCAGCCGTGCCCTGTAGCCCTTGCCCGTCTGCGACTTGTCGGCCTCGCCAAGATCGAGGGGTGCCCGCCCGCCCAGAAGATTGCCGAAGATCATCGCCGGCGTGATGATCGCCGCCAGGGCTCGGGCGCGATCGGCGGGCGCAGCGAAGCGAAAATCGGCCAACATCTCGGACAACATCGCCGCGGCGTCTTTCGGCGGCACGTCGGGTGCAGGATTGCCGAATGCCAGGATGCCACTATCTCGGTCATAGCCGCTGATCTGCACCAGTTCACCGCCACGTTCGATGAGCACCGGGCAGCGGCTGAGCAGGTGGATGGGCGGCAGCAGCGCCTGGAATGCGGCGCTGTGCTGGATGAGCTTGGCGGCCTGCTCCGTGCAGATGGCCTCCTGGGGCACGAACTGCCCCTTTTGCTTGGCGAACTCCATCAGCTTCGCCACCGTCTCAAAGACGCTGGCCAGCGCCGCGGGCTTGATGGTCTCCAGGATGGGCAGGCCGTCCTTGTCCTTGCCGACAGTGGTCACCATCCCGCCGCGGATGTAATACTTGCCGGTCTTGTCCAGCAATCGGCCCAGTTGCACCGCGCTGCGGAGTATTGTGGCCGGGCCTCCAGGAATGAATACCACGGGCAGTTCGTGGCCCGGAGCTGGCAGCACTGCAGGTGCATCCTGTGGTGAAGGAGAAGAGGTAGTGTTCTGTTGCTGATTCTCAGTCAGCTCATCCAGCAATGCCTTGGCCCGCTGCCTGGCATCGGGCGGCAGGGGCATGGCCAGCAGACGGCGCGAGAGTTCTTCAACGTCAGTATCGAGCGCGATTTTCGCCACGGCCCGGGCGAAGCGCCTCCGGGCCGCGGCGTCCTCGATGTGCAGCCGGTCGCTATGGATCGCGATGCCGGCGGCGCCATCATCCCATCGGAAAACCTTCACAGTGACACGGCCGCGCCTGTCGCGATCCTGCGCCAGAAGCAGTAGCGCCGGCGGCTGGATGGTGTCGAGGATTGTCTGCCGTGCAATTGCCAGGTCGGCGGCATCCCAATCCGGCACCAAGTTGCACACCCATTCGCGCAGGTCTTTGATGCCCTCGGGCGGATAGGCAATGTGAACTGGCCGTTGCCACTGGGCCTCCAGGCGGCGCGCAACTGACTCGGCGCCCTGCTTGCCGGGCCAGCGGCCGTCGCTCTTGCGGTCGTTTTCACCCAGGATGATCACGCGACGATGGCGACATATCTGCGTAAGGCATTCCACACCTCCGCTATTGTTGGGCCTGCCGATGGCGCTCAATCCCACCGCACGCGCGGCCAGCACGTCGCTCGCGCCCTCAACGATCAGCACCGGCTCGGGCATGTCGCGCCAGGAGATAGGCAGCGTCAGCCCGCGCCGCAGCCCCGCAGGGCTGGACTTGTTGCCGATGGGCTCGCCATCGGCGTTCGTCAGGCCTGCTACCTTCGCCGCATGGAAGCGATAGCTCGCGCCGATCATCCTGCCCTGGCCATCATGCTCAGGGAAGACGTACGCGCCGGCTACATCACGATTGGCGTGGTGCCGCGCCTCGTCGCTCCATCCGACGGCCAGTTCCGACAGAGAAGATTCGGGAAGGCCGAGTTCAGCCGCCAGGCTGCTGCGCAATGTCGGTGTCATCGCCGCCATCGCTGCCTGATGATCGGCAAAGAGATTCTCTGCCGACACGGTGGGTTGCGTGATGGAATCGCGGCGCGCCGGCGGGTGACTACAGGAGGATCGATGCTCCTTACCCTCCTCCACATACATGGCAGTTACGCCGTCCTGGGCCAAACCCTTGTAGATGTAGCCAGCCGTCTCCGGCGGTGAGGACGGGCGCTTGCATAAGACCAAGCCGTCCTCGCGCCGGCCGCACCAACCCTTGTGGCCGCAGATGGGGCAAGGATCGGATTTGTATTCGCGGATGCTCATTGCCGCTCTCCACTGCCGGTCTGACCGACAAGAGCATCACGTATCGTTTTGCTCAACGCTGAGAGTTGGGCCGCGTCCTGTTTCTCCTGGGCCAGTTCAGCATTGAACGCCTCGATGTCGATCACGCGGTCGACGGCCTCCCTGAGCACCGCCTGGAGGTCTTCGGGCTTGAGGGCTTCCAACTCATAAACATTCGCGCCGTGCCTGGTGACGAATTTGCGATAGTTGGCGGATGATTTCTTGGCTTCCATTGCCGGCGGCAAGGCGAACCTCTCCACCTGCACTGCATCCAGCGCGACCTTGATCGGCAGCACGTTGTCGATGCCGAAGTCACGGCGCATCGACGCTGCCAGCGACTGGGCGATCTCCTGGCCGTCAGGATCGAAGTCGCTGACGATCAACAACACCAGCCGATCCTTTCCACTGCGGCTGTAGCGTTGGGCGATGTGATGCCTCGGCGGCAGCGAGCAGTAGCCCCGCATGATCGTCAGCGGAATCGTGTAGTACGCGCAGACCGGTTTGAGGATCGGCGCGATCGTGTTCTTTTCGCCGACGACTTCGATGTGGTGAGGCTGGGATTGCATCAAGTCGCGCCAGTACCCCTTCAGGAGCGAATCCATCTCGCCGCGAAGGTAGCCCTGGACGTCCCGATGGATATCCCACACGTACTCGGGTCGCGTCTCATCCGCGATCACGTCCATCGAGATCAGCCCTTCGACGCGGGCTCGCGTCAGCAGGTCAACCAGTGACTTGTAACTGGCGGGCGTATTGTTATACCGCGAAGCCTTCTTGCCGGCGTGGCGAAGCGGCGGGTCGTTCAGCAGCGCGTAGTGAATCTGACGATCCGACAGCGGCCAGAATTCTTCGCGCTGGGCGATGATTTTCCGAACAGCCGCCAGCATCGGCGCCTTGGCCTCCGTGATGGCGGCCCTGGCCTTGGCGTCGGCGATGGTGATCCTCTGGTCGGACCGAACGGCGGACTTTGTGCAGCGATAGGCGACCAACTGGTCGTATGCTTCATCCGGCTTGACCGAGACCAGTTCCTCCCGCACTTTCTCGTCGAATGTCTTTACCCTCTGGCGATTGCACTCGCGTAGCAACTGGATGAAGTAATCCTTATCATCATCCTTGCGGATGTCGGCGACGCGGCATGGAACATTATCAAGTCCCGCCAGCCGCGCGGCGGCATAACGGCGGTGACCGGAGATGATCCAGCCGTCCATCGTAATCAGCAGCGGTTCCTGGACGCCGTTGCGTTTAATGCTCTCGGACAGAGAGATGATCTCCGGGTCGGATTCATTGACCGGATGATAAAGCTGATCGTTCTCCGGCGATGGCTGGATTGCATCTATTGCCCTGGGCAGAATTGGGACTAGTCCCAATTCGGTCGTCGGCCGAGATGCGGAAGTGGTGTCAGACGCGCTAACCATGCCGACCTCCAGTTGTTGAATTGGCCGGCGTGGAGACCGCCGACAACTGCGTCAGGAATGTGATAACCGCGTCTGGATCGAACACGCAGCGCCCGCCGGGCAGCACCAGGTGTGGAATCAATCCCCGATGCGCCCAGCGACGCACGGCCTCGGCGCGGACGCCGAGTCGATCCGCCATCTCCGCCGCGGACACGAAGCAGGTTTTCTCGCGAGTGGAATCGTCCATACCCCCAAACTACAGATGCATATGCGAGGGACAAAGCATCTGGATTTGCTTCAGTCGCTTCAGCCGCTTTTTATCGCGGTTCAGGCGGTTTTGCCGCCGGAGGAAGGCAGCTAGGACTTGAGAGGGGGCAGGTTGGGCACGATGTCAGTGTACGTCTGCCAGCGCTGGATCAGGTCGGATGGGCGATAATACTTGGCCTTGCCGGTCTTCCATTTGCCGACATGGTCGGGCAATTCGATATTCCCGTACTGCGCAGCGTTCAAGACGGAGTTCTTGTGACTCGTCATTCGGCTCGGAGATATCTTTTCGCCGTCCAGGCAATACTGCTTGATGAATTGCACCAGCGTCACGGGCGTTTCGTGGGCGGTCTTGGCAGTGTCGGAGGTTGGAGTCTGACTTGCGCCGGCCGCGTCTTCGCCTCGGCACAGTGCCACCCGCGTCTCGCAGGCAGTCTCGGAAGCTGGCTTTGGGCCCATGTCTATGCCTTCGGGCGGGTACAGCGCCGCCTGCGTCTCGGTCACAACGACACCGAAGCCTTCAATCGCCCTGAGAACCTCCTCGGATTCCATCGGCTCGATGGGATAGATTCGCATGCCGTAGGCCCGGCCCAGCACCGCCTCCATGAGGGGATATTTCGTCTCGCTGACCATGCAGAGCGAACTCAGGAGCCGCTCCAGTTGCGAATAAGCCTTGTGATGGTCCAGCCGGTGATGGCGAAGCTGCGCCGCCAGCCAAAAACATGCCCACGCCCATCGAGCGACATACGCAACATAATCATCCGTGGGCGCGTTGCCGTACTTTTCGATTTCGGCGCCCTCGCATTCCTCCGCCAGATCGCGTATCCACTCTCGGCGATAGAACCAGTTGTCGAGATTCCCCACCGGCTGGCCGGCGATCTTTTCGGCCTTTGCCGAGAGCACCGCTGGATCGCCATCCTTCTCGTACTGCATGTTGTTTAGCGACGGATCGCCGTACCGCCACAGGTCGAAGTCGAATCTGTCGGACCGACAGTAATCGTCGATGATCCTGGCGTAGTCCTCAACATCCCGAAATCCCCGCTCGATACGGGAGGACAGTTCCCCTTTGCCTTTGGCCTCCAGACGAATGCACAACTGCTCGGTCGCCGGCCAGACATCACGAAGAAGCTGCCGCTGGGCGTATGCCTCCACCCCGCTGTCGGCGGACTGGACGTATGGAATGCCGTCCAGCCACATGTCGTAGGCCGTAAACACCCTCTCGAAGAGGCTCAGGCCATATTCATTGACATAAGGGTCTTCCACGTCAGCCGTCCTTCGCTGCTATGCGGCGCGGGCCTGATTGGCCTTGCCGCGATGGAAGAGTCTACCAAGCACCGGCGTGACGGGCAATCAGATCACGGCAAGAAGAAGCTGCTACGGGGGCTGTATGAGGGCGACGTGCATGAGCACAAGAGGCAACCCCGGCCTGTGAAGCCGGGGCTGGAGAAGTGAAACGCCTGTGGTGCGTCAAGCCCTGCAAGCCGGCATGTGCTTGCCGAGGATGTCGCCGAAGGCATATCGCGATCGGTAGCGGTTTTTCGGCCGGGGTGCCACTGCTGGCAACCACCGCGTGATCTGGCCCTTGGCTTCGATCTGCCGCTGGTAGAATTTCACGCGGCGATCGGATTCCTCCGGCGTGAATTCGCTATGTTCCATCATGCCGTTGGCGTTCAGCCACCGCCTGGCCGCCGCCAGGATATCCATGTCCTGCTTGTCGTAATCGGGATACTTCCTGCCGCGAACCGTTCGCGTCCGTATTCCGTTGGTATTCATGGTCTTTTGTGCCTTTCCCGTGCGCCATGCACGTATGTACATCAGGCCATGAAATCGCCACGACGCTAAGCATGATTCCCGCAAGGCCGGCGGAATTACTGCCGCCACATGCTGCGACGGGGTCGCGACTTACGCCCCTTGGCGAAAAATCTTCGATAATTCCGCCGCCTCCTGTCCGCCGGGAGCAGCCCAACCATGGCGCCTGCCGCGCTGATAGCCGGGATTTCCATATCGCCGTATCGCATGTAAAATAGTCGCCGCCATGAAAGACGAGGAAAGGTACAAACTGCATTTTGGGCCGTATCGTCCACCGAAGGTCAGGCCCGGTGACAGACTCTTCGACGAGATACATGGCACCATTATCGTGGCTCGCTTCAGCGGCGGGGAGATTCCCTGGCCCTGCCGAAAGACGATGGGGCGGCATTCGCTTGTTCTTTGCGGCGACCTGGTGAAGGCGGTTCGGCGGGAATCAAACCAGGCGGTTGCATATTGGTGGGGTGTGAGCACTACGATCGTCACAAGGTGGCGCAGCGCTCTTGGCGTGAAACCCAGCACCCCGGGCACCTACAAGCTGAGAGTCACCTATGGCAAGGAATTCGCCTCGACGGGGATGCTGAACAAGGCTGTCTGGGCGGCGGCCGACCCCATCCGCAGCTTCCGTCGCGCGAAACGACTGAAGCGGCGCGGACATCTGCAACGCGAATCGCGACGCTGGACCTCGCAAGAAGACGCGCTGCTTGGCAAGATGTTTGATCAGGATGTGGCCCGCAAGCTCGACTGCTCCGTGAATGCCGTTCGGACGCGGCGTTACAAACTCGGCGTACCATCAATCCGAAGAAAGGCACCGCGAAAGAACGGACTGGCGGTGTCCCCGGGCAAGCTTATCAAACGGCGCCTCGAACTGAGGCTGCGACGCGCGACCGTTGCCCAGCGAGCCGAATATCCGTCGTATGCCAGGCTGGAAGGAGGGTCTGTTAAGAGTGTCTCGCCCCAGACGGCCCATCGCCTCGCGGCGGCACTCGAATGTTCCGTCGAAGACATCCTGCTGCGACGCGCCCCTCGTCGACGCGCCATACCGGACGAATCCCTGCTGGGAACAGTGCCCGAGGAAGTGTTGGCGCGACGATGGAGAATGTCGTTTCATGATGTTCGCGACCGGCGGATGGAACTGGGCATTCCGACCTTTCAGTCCCGGCGATACCCGCCCATTCCGGATGAATCGCTGCTGGGCACGATGCCGGATAGAAAGCTGGCGGCCATGTGGGGCATACGCCCGGGGCGGGTCTTCGCGGCTCGCGCAAAACTGGGCATTCCCAACTGCTACGCCCAGCGCCGACAAAGCATTGCCGACGAATCGTTGCTGGGCACGCAACCTGACAGGAAGTTGGCCCAGATGTGGGGGATTCCTTGCGATGATGTCTATAAGCGACGCAGGGAATTGGGCATACCCAGCTTCATGGAAGCCACAAGAGTGGCCGTATTGCCGCAGAGACTCCGAGCACTCCGCGCCAAGCTTGGCGTCGCGCAGCAGGAGATCGCTAAACGTGCCGGGCTGGGGATTTCGTCCTTCAACCACATTGAAAATGGAGTGCGCACCACGATCACAGCGGCGACGGCCGAACGGATCGCCAAGGCATTCAAGTGCCCCATCGAGGATTTCGCCAAGCCGCTGGTTGCCAAGCCCGTCAACACCGCTTACCTGCGGGAAGCCGACAAGTAGCCTGGCTCTCCCGTACAGGCGGCGAGTTATGCACCATATATAAGGATGGCGCGTTGCCTGTCCCGTGAGCCTCAACCGGCAAGGCAAACTCTGTCGGTTCACGTGCGCATTTGCACGGGAACTTCTTTGTGGGCAAGAATTTTCCGAAAAATTCCGAAAAATCTTGTGGACTTCCGCAGAAGAGGTATAATCCCCGTCGCTTGAAAAATTGAATAGTCTGTCCAAGCGTTCGCTCTCAATAGAAAACCGCAAGACTTCTATGGAAATGAGGCGAGGCACGGATGGGCTCCCTGAAAAGGGAGCTCGTCGGTGAATCCTCATTTCCGGGCTCTTGCGGGCCTTCTATTGGGGTAGTAGCTGGCGGGTTCCCGCTTGAAGATACACGGGGCGACTCCAGCAATCCCGCGAACATAAGACAGGCCCGAAGAGCTTCACGATTCACGAAGCTTTAACGGCTTCCTGAATCCAAGGAAACAAGCATGTGGACAATTTGTTCGGCTACTCGCGCACAAGTTTAGTTTGAGCTGTCTGCGGGGGTGGCCCACTGATGTACCCGCTGCTGCCATGTGGCTGCGGTCAAACAGAGGTGTGGCTATGAACGAAAAAATCGACGGGCGGATTCATCGTTTTTCCCTCGGGGCGATGGCGATGCTGGTGGCGATTTCCTTCACCATCAGCCTTGCCGCCCAGCCGGGCAAGAAAGCCCGAGCCCAGGACGGCGGCACCCCCAAGCAAACCGCCGCCGAGAAGCGCGACGCGGAAATCTATGGCAAGCTCGCCGCCTGTTGGCAGTCGTTCTACGCTGGCAAGTATCAGGAAGCCGCCAAGCAAGCCGAGGCCCTGACAAAGATCGAGGCCCGATACAAGTGGGTGATGTCTGAGGCTGGGTGGCTTCAAAGCCGCTGCTTCTGGAACGCTGACAATCAGCAGGCCAGAGCCCGCGCTCAGCAGATGTGGAAGCACCTCGAGCGGGTCGATACCAGCAACGCCACGAAAACACGCCTCCAGATCGCCAAGGCGATGGTACTGGAGGCCGAAGCCCAGGCCCCGAACGTCAAGCCCGACGTCCAGAGCCAGAAGCTCAAGGCCGCGATAGACCTGCTTGAACCCCTCCTGAAAGAACGCCGCTGGAACGTTCAGGAAGTCGAGGCCGCCCTCGTCCTGTCCAACCTCTACAGCAACCGGGCCGTCGGGCGCTTTGATGATGCCAAGAAAACGCTCCAATACATCGTCTCGTACCTGGGCGACGCCAAGAACATCACGGGCATGGAACTTCCGCCGGGCCTCGAGAAAAGTCACATCGATGCCGCCAAGCTAGCGATGAAGAACTTGAAGTACGATGCCTCAGAAGGTCTCGCCGAGTTTGAAGCCGCTGAGAAATTGAGGGCTGCCGGGAAATTCGCCGAGGCGCAGAAAGCGTACCTCAAGATAACCCAGGACTTCCCCACAAGCGATTTTTCGCCCCGTTCGGAGCTTCATATAGGTGATTGTTACGCAGGCTTGAAACAAATACCCAAAGCCATAGACCACTGGAAGCGGTTCATCACCCCGCTTCCGGCGGGGCCGCACAGGGCGCTGGCTTACCTCCGTATCATTGATTACTCGCTCGAGGACGCCCTCGACATCACCGAGGCCGGCAAGTACGCGGAGCTTTGCCGCGCTTCCTTGCCAACGGCCTTGGCCGACGAGAAGACCGCACCATGCTGGAAGGCAAACGAATACGACCTAGCAGTCAGGGTCGGCCTTGTCTCATTCATCACTGGCAAGAATGAACAAGCCGCCGAGGCGTGGGAATCCGCGAAGAAGCTTACCGACAAGAAAACCGTCCAGGAATCTCTCGACGCCCTGATCGCCGCCGCGAAATCCGGCAAGGGCGTAATCCCCGATGATGTGAAAGGCAGCGATTCCGGCGAGATGAAAGCCGCCGGCGCTACCGCTTCTCCCAAAGAAAAATGTGCCCTTATCCTTTCAATGGGCGTCATTCATCTTGTAGCTGGCCGTCTGGACAATGCCGAGGCCATGTTCGACCGCATCCTCGGCACCCCAGCCGTCCCCGCCAAGCCTGGCGTCCCCGGCCAACCCGCCCGCCCAGCCATGCAGGGCACAACTCCAGCCCAACTCGCCTTCGCCACCTTTGGACGCGGGGCTATCCAGCAAGCCCGGAACAAACCGGAAGAAGCGAAAGAGCTTTTCCTGGCCTCCATCAAAGCCTTCGGTGACGGAACCTGGCATGACGAGTCCATATTCAGGGTCGCTTCCATCGCGCAGACCGTGGGCGACTCCAAGTTCGGCAAGGCCCCCGAACTTGCCGGAAAACCCGGCCAACCAGCCAAACCGCTGACCCCAGCCGAGAAGGAAGCCGCCGCCAAGGCCGACAAAGAGCGCCTTGCCGCCCTGCTGAAAGCCAAGGGCGAGGCGCTTGCATATTGGCAGGAACTGATAAAGAGGTGTCCCTCCAGCCCAAGATGCGAACAAGCCTACTATCATGCCGGCGTCTTGCTTTGTGATATCGCCGAAGCCAGCCCTCCAGCCCAATCTGAGAAGTTGTGGAAAGAGGCTGCATCAATGCTCAGCCGCTTCTGCGAGTCCTATCCGAAGAGCCGTATGGTGGGTGCTGCAGTCGTTCGGCACATCGACATCGGCGTCGAGCGTCTCCTTGATTTGGATACCGCGAACCAACTCGTCACCGCGGGTGAGACATGGTTGGAATCGAGCGACATTGGGGATGCTGACGATGCTGTGAGCGAAACTGCTCCGTGGATGCTCAGACCTCGGCTACAGGCAGAGGACATTCGACTCTCGCGATACCAGCTATGTCTTCGCTTGGGGTTGGTTGCGTATCTCTCACAGAATCGCGACCAAGCGATTAAACGGTTTGTCACGGCGGAATCCATAGCCGCCCGCTTGGAGTCGCCCGTAGACGCCGGAAGTGCCACAAGTGGAATCAAGCGACTGGTCGAAGCGGTTCGCGCCCAGAAGGCCCTCACTCCTGATGAAGCGATATCAAAGGATGACAAGAATACGACCTTGATAGTTCAATTGGCCGACATCTATTACTCGGCCAAGGACTACGAGAAGGCGGCATCCCTGTATGATCGGGTTTTGGAGAAAGCGGTGCGCGTGGATGCTGTGCAGCAGTCATGGGCTCACTATAAACGGGGGCGGTGCTGGTATTGCCTGCCGCGCGAACAGCGGGACATGACCGCTGCTTTAGCCGATTATCTGGCGGCACAGAAGCTGGCTCCGAAAGCGCCTTGGGCCTATCAATGCTTGTTCCTGGCGGGCAATGTACGGTTCAATCATGAGCGAGCGGTAGATCAGGCCATAGCGCTTTGGCAGCAGCTTCTGAAGGAATATCCAGAGTGCCCCGAGGCCCATCGCGCCGCTTATTACATCGGTGCCGCTCTGGAGTTCGACAAGCGAGTCGACGACGCCCGAAAAGCATATCAGGTGCTCACGGACAAGTATCCAACGTCGCCATTTGTTGAGCTTGTGAAAAGCTATCATCTGAAGGAATTGGGCAAGTTGGAGATGGCGAAGCCCAAGCCTGCAAGCGCCGTTCGCACATTGAAATAAACATTACGAAAGAGGAGCATACTCATGACCCATGTAATACGGATTGGAAGGATGTTGGTAATAGCGATCACCTTGATTGCTGTTTCTTCTACAGCCATGGCCGACGATCCTGTGATCACGCAGGAGGTAACGGTCAAGGTCAAGAAAGCGGGAGACGAAAGCACCATCTCCGCCGTGGGCTTCGGTCACTTTGAGAAGGCGCACGTGCTGAAGTTGAAGATGACGGCACCGGGCGACATGTCCATCAAGGAATCACATTGCGACGATGAGGCTGGCACCATCATGTGGCAGCCTGACCCGGAAGGCTCCAACGAGACCACGGCCAAGAGCCATACGTGGAAGGCCCTCGGGATTCTGCCCGATTTCAACATGACCGACGAGGAAAAGAGCCATGCCGCCAACTTCTGGGGCATCCTTGTCGGTGGAGGAGGGCAGGGTGGTCAGGGAGGGACGCCGCCCGAATTTGAGGCGAGAGTCCCTGATGTGGACATTGATGGTGACACTGATAACAACAGCACCGACGCGCATAGACCGCCAGCCGAGACGCAGGACGAAGATACGAAAGAATATGCTCAGGGAGCTGGCACCGAAGATGATCGTGTTGGCCTGATTATTGGCATCAACGATGACAATGATGTTAACTGGACCGCACGTGATTACGAATTGCATGGTGCGAGCGGTGCTGACTACGGAAAAGATGACGAGATTCTCGAACTCAAGTTGAAGATCAACGCCCGAAAGGCCGGCACGCTTGATGTGAGCACCGTTAGTGGTCCCTTATGGTGCTACGACGAGGCAGACCATGAAGTAGACATGGATTCAGCCCAATTTGACGACTCCGTTCCGAAAAGCAATGATGTTTTCACCAAGCCTCTCCGCATTGAAACACATTGGTATGTCGTAAGCGGGGCCACCGGAACCATATTTGCGTACTTCCAACCAGCCGACGGACATGATGGTGACTGGCCTTGCGACTATCTGAACTGGGCCGCCGTCGGCACAGATATCGACGTGGACTCCGACAACAGCGGGACGATAGAAGACACAAACACCCGTGATGGGAGCGGTGAGCAGCATGAAGATTTCTATGAAAACCACGGGACCAACGTGCCGACGGGTAAGGAGCAATACAAGAATGGCATGCTGGTTCCGGTCAATGACGATGATGACAATGCCAATGGTGAGCCGGATAACGGCTGGAATGGCACCGACTGGAGCGGGACGGACGGCAGTACCGTGGTTGTCGGCGAGAATGATACGAAACCGCTCAAGCTTCGTAAGTTGAACCTGCCTGACCGTGTCTGGCAAGCTATGGAAACGATGGGGGCGAACAAGCCGACCCTGCGGCTTCGACAGGAAAGTGGAGATGGCTCCGTTCGCATTTTCACTACCGAAGCCACACCGCGGGTGGTCTTGGACTACAGCAAAGAACACAGCCAGACAAGCTTGCCTGGAGGAGCCACACTGTGGGACACTCTGAAAGGACAGACTGCTACTGACGTTGCCCTGCAAATTGAGGGGCTGGTTCCTGGCGCTATTGAGATGGAGATTGTCATCACGCTGAACGGAACCACGGGGCCGGTAATCCATCGCGACCGCGTAAGAATCACGGTAATTCAGGCATCCTTGACGCTGTATAAGCGGGATGGAACCACCAAGGTGACGAAGAAGGTCGATCCCGGTGCCTATGTTGCGCTCAATAATGACGACGATGACGCTGATGGCGGCGGCACGGCGATGGACAAGGACGACGTGAATGGAGTCACTGGTGAAGATGACTTGGTCAAAGCGGAGTTCAAGTTCGACGCCACTTTCGATAATTTGCAGGAAGGCACTATCACCATCGAGCGGACCAATGGAAAGGTCAAGCTTTGGAAACAAGCTACCAAGGGAACTGACCAGGAATTGACGTTTACGAACAACAAGCGGGAATATGACCTGAGCAATGCGACACAACGGCAGGCATTTGCGGATGAGGTCAAGAATAAGGTGTGCTACGTGGAAGGCGTTGAAGCCAGCGCCGCCATCCGTGACTCGGGGTTGAAACTGACGTTTGTCAAGAGCACAAACACCATTGCTTCTGATGAAACCAAGATAACCGCTATCGACTTGGCGTTGCAGATGTACAAGCGCGACGGCACGACGCTCATCGGCCTCGACAAGAAGGCTGACCCCGGATCGTTCATCCTTTACAACAATGATGATGACGATGCTGACGGCACGATGGATCGCGCCGACGACGCCATCACTGGCGAGGACGATTCCGCCAAGGCGCGTCTGGCATTTGGCGCTCTTTTCGACGATCTTCAGAAGGGGCGCGTAACCCTTCAAAGAGCAAGCGACAAGATTAAGGTCTGGAAGGCTGCGGCCAAAGGGGCAGACTCAGAGCTAGCCTTTACCACGAATAAGCGCACCTACGACTTGACAACGGCACCAGGCCGCACGGCGTTCCAGAACGAGATACGGAACAAAGATGTATTCGTTGAAGGATACACCGTAAGCGGCGCGGTACGCGATACGGGCTTAACCCTCACTTATGACGATGGTGATACGACTCCAGCGGATGTAGCCGTGAACACCGTGGCAATCACCGTCGTCATGATTGACCTTAAGGAAATATCCTTCTCCGGCGACAAGTACCATGAAATCAAGAAGGATGACAGTAGCATAGATTTCGATGCACCACACTGGAAGGACAGCAGTTCGCCACGCGACAAGGATGCCGATGATGCCGGGGACAGAAAGTATCCCATCTCGTTCACTCGTGACACGTTCATGAAGATCTCGGCGAAAGTCGAAATCAGCCCCGCAGCGGCATTCCCCGCCGCCCCGAAGCTGAAGGCAGATCATAGTGGCAACTACGACTTCGCGGCTGATGGAGCCAAGTCAGGCACCGAGGTTACCATTACAACCGTGCAATGCGCAAATAAACTGGCGAACACCGTCGCTTATGTCAATCCACTTGAACTCGCATGGTCAATGTCCATCGACGGTGGTACGGAATGGTTCACCTTTGGAAAAACCCAAAACGTGCTATACGTTACTCTCGGCGATCCAGTGGCAGGGACAACGCTGTGGGAAACGCCGCTGAAAATCGGCTGCCATCGGGCGAACGGTGAGAATGCGGACATTCTGGACGAAATATGGGGAGAGTTTACAGATCTGGATGTCAGGCGCGTCGATGGTGTGCGTCTAATCTACTGGAAGACAGGCGGTCCCAATCAAAGCATAAGCACCCTTCTTGCCAGCGCTGATGGCGATGGATCGTGCATTGCCTTTGCGCAACTACTTCATTGGTGCATGAAATCGCAGGGGCTTGCCTCGCAAGTGTATATGGTCACGCCCGATGCCGTTGCCAATCCCAACGTCCAAGGAATGCTTGTAAAGAACTGGAAATTCGATCGTCATATTCATACGGGGGCCGATGGCAAACGTAATTCTGCCAAGGTTGGAGATGACGATCAGACCTGCAACGTTGGAAATGGCTTCCCAAATACAACGGCTATCGAAGCAGGAACAAATCTTGTGACTGCAGCTGGTGCAGGCGATGCCGTGGTAGGGAACACGGTTACTACCGGTGCCGATGGTGTCTGTAATACGACCCCGGCAGGAAATGACATTCCCAGGATTCCAGTCGGCCAGGGCAAACCGAATGAAGTATGCATTACGGCCGGCACGGATGGCACTCTTCAGACAGCAAATGGTGGAGACGACCAGATCGTTGGGAACACTATAACGACTGGTGCTAATGGCATTTGTCAGTCAACCAAGGCTGGCGATGACCAAGATCCAATTCCATTGAATACCGGTCTGCCCAATGCGGTTTGTGTCGATGCTGGTATTAACCTCGCCACCACTCCTGCCGTGGACGATGCAGTCGCTGGCAATACGATCAGCACAGGCGCCAATGGACTGCGCGACACAGACCCGGCCGGAAATGATGTCGCCGCCATTCCCGTCAAAGGTAACGGCAAGGCTAATTTGCCGTGTCTTTTGCCTGGGCCGGATGGCGTCCTGAATTCGACCAAAGCTGGTGATGACGATTATGCTGACGGAGTACTCGCTGGCCAGCCCTATCCATATCTTGTTGACGCTGACGCGAGAGATCAAGCCGGTGCTCCAGCGCAGGGCAATGCCGATCCGCCTCGCATTTTCCAAAACCACTGGCTATGTAAGATTGGCGGAAAGGTCTATGACCCCTCATATGGTATTGGGGATAAGACGGAAGCAGAATATGAAGATGCTAGTATGGATGGCTACTCTGGCCCTGGCGGTACATGCAAGAAGAATGCCGCCGCAGATGAACTGGACTTTACGCGGGATGCCGCGAGGGAGTAGAACTATGTGGAAGAATGCTTATTTCTCTGTGCCGTTGGTGGTTCTCGGTAGTCTGCTGCTTGGTTTAACGTACGCGCAGACGTCCAGCGAGAGTGACAAAACGAATTGGCAGGCACCTATCGGGAATAGGACGTGGTCCTTGGCTGCAAGCAATGATCGTGCAGTACTGGTAAGAGTCGACGTGCCATCCAAGGCCGACAAGGACAAGCGCGTAAAGGAGCAACTTGTTCGGCTGGAATATGCAGTTGCTGATTTTGGAAAGCCACTTCCGGCTGTGGGGCTGCAATGGACAACTGTTGGGCAACTGTACACCACTGCACCCGGAGACAGCGTGACTAGTGGAATACTAAGCCCAGCACCATCGTCGGTTCTCACTATAGCTGTTGAAACAACTATGGGGGCACGAAGTATAAGCTGGATGACGTTTGACATGAAGAAGGCAGGACAACCTGCGGCTGTTGACCAGGGTGAAGGCTTGGAAGGCAAAATCCTAGAATTGAAGCGAAAAGATGCGCCGGCGGGCTTTGCGACTATTCAACGAGTGGATTATGCGGGGGCGATGGAAGGCTTCTTCTTGTCTGACTTGAGTCAACCCTACCTAGCATATGGCAATGACGGGACATATCTTGCGGCAGAAGCAGCATATCCAAAGGAACAGGGGCGCGGCATTTGGGTGGCCCAGTTGGATACCGCAAAGCGAACGATGAAACGCGCCGACCTCTTGGGCAAAGGACGATGCCCTGTTCTTATGAATGTTGGCGATCAACTGTTTTGCGTAGGACTTACTGAGAGTCAATCGAAGAAGGATGGGGCGACGTTTGTAGGATGGAGATGCAAGAGTGCTAAGTGGGAGACATGGGATGTGGGGTTACGAATGGATATTAAGCCCATTGCGATAGATGCCTGTGTCGCCGACAAGACTATCTACATCGCGGTTCAAGCAAGCGATGGCCGGGTTCAAATCTGGAAGACTGACACAGCGAAGGAACCCAATACCTGGGATATGATTCTTGACGAGAAACATGCTCAATCCCTTGGCAGAATACACATTAGGGCTAGCAACAATATCCTACGGTACTTCGTTGATGACGAAGTAGCTTCAAACGAACGGGTGATCGTTGCGCGACAGGTAACCACAACTGTCCCAACAACAGCGACAGCCTCATCGCCTTCGAGCCATCCATAGGATCACAGGAGTTCGATATCGACCCGTAAACTGGATTGCGGGACGTCGACGGAAAGACCGCTTGTAAACAGGGCCAATATCAATGAGAGAGATTCCATGAACCCGCACCGCTTCGTACAGAGAACAGTGATGGTCGTGTTGTTGCTGGGGTTGGCAGCAAGGCCGATAAGTCTCGCCTATGGAGAGAGCCCGACTACTGGACCTCATCAGATCGAGCCTGAGAAGAAGACCGATGCGCTTGATCAGGTGCGAAGCAGGTCCCTTCGCTTGGGTGGAACAGCAACAGCGTCCGGCGCAATCGCAGCCCTGTACAAGCAATTTCTTAAGACACATCCCGATGCTCCAGGAGGGATATGGTATACGGCGGGAGGCAATGAAGAGGGCATCCGCCAACTCGTGAAAGGCGATGCGGAGGCTGCTCTGGTGCGTGGTTCGCTGACCGAGGACGAAGAGCAGCGGCTTGCCAAGGCGTACCCGGACCCCAAACGTCAGCCACGGGAAATCGTGTTATCCAAGTCGGTTGTGGTCATAGTTGTCCACCCAAACAACCCAGTCCGTACTTTGACGGTCAAGGAATTGAAAGATGTGTTCCATGGTGAGGTGACGAATTGGGCGGATATTGGGGGCGGCAATAGCGTGATCCAGCCGGTGGGAACGCCATACCCGAAACTGAGTTGGGGGATCTTTCTCCGGCATGTTCTGGGCGGCCGAAGCATTTCGACCAGGAAAGAACTTCCGTTCAATCCCAAGGGGTATACGGATGAGGAGTTGAGGGCTCACGAGCAAAACGCAGCCTCGCAGCCCAGCAAAGCCGGAACCTTTTTGTCGGTTCCTACCGATGATGAAGTAGTTAAGGAGGTTGCCCAGAAGCCTAACGCAATTGGGTATTGCTTGCTGTCGATGGATGGAAAACCGCTCGCTGGAGTGCGCATTCTTCCTCTCCAGATCGACGGTCAGAAGGCCCCTGTGGCGCCTACGCCAGAGAACATCCTTGATGATCAATACCCTCTCCAGGAAACCATACGCGTTCTCATCAGCCCAAATGCATCAGCGATCGCAATAGAGTTCCTGGAGTACGCTTGTAGCCAGATGTCCGCTTCAACACTGCGTGACAGTAGCCTGCTGCCCTACAGCGAGAGAGCCGTGCTGCTCGGCAACCGCCGACTCGCGGACATGAAGGCGGGCAAGGGGACTCGCGTTTCCATGATCGGGATCGAGTCCGAGAAGACTGCGATTTCCGATCTGGTCATCGGATATGTGCGAGCAAAGGAGGTTGTGCAGCCAGCCTCGGCCTCTATCGACGCCGACACGACTGCCGTGGGTGCGTTCCTTGGGGGCAGCACAGGCAACCGAGACCTTCTGCTCCTTGGCGACAAGCCCAGCACCCGGGCGATGGAGTTGCATGGCGAGAAGTGGAACTCGCTCGGCGTGGATAAGGACGGCAAGCCGGACGGCACCGGGCCGAAGGAGTATGTCTTGGCTGGGCGGGCGGTGGCGGTGATTGTCAATCCGGCTAACAAGATCGAGTCACTGACGCTGGGGCAGGTTCAGGCGATCTTCCAGGGCGATGTGGATGACTGGGCCATCATTGGCGGCACGGAGCTGGCGGCGCCGGTCGGGCCGGGCGGCAGGCCGGCAGTTGGTGTGGCTGTTGGTGGTCGGGCGATGATTCCGATCAACTCGTTCGGCCTGCGGGCCGGCGGCATGGATGCGCGTAGTTCGGTGGTCGCGAGCGTGTTCCATAAGGAAGGCGTCCCGGCTGACAAGCTCAAGCGCGTGACGATCAAGAAGGATACGGCCGAGGTTGTGGCTGCTGTGAGCATGGACCCGCAGGCGATTGGGTTCGTGGACCTGACGGCGATCCCGGCCAGCGGGCAGAACGTCAAGGTGCTGGCGATCAAGATGGGAACTGGAGAGAAGGCCAAGATCGTTCAGCCGACGGCTGAGAACATCAAGAACGCGATGTATCCCCTTTCGCAACGGTACTTCCTGTACGTCCATCCCAAGGCCAGCGACACGGCCAAGGACTTTGCTAAGTTCATTTCCACTTGTGGCGGCTCGGAAGCGAGCCCTTATGCCGATACAGTTAAGGCCGTGATGGAAACGTATCAGAAGCACGGCCTGATCTCGCTGGCCGATGAGGCGATCACCCGCGCGGCCAAGGACGCCCTGGCCGAAGCGGCTGCAAAGGCCAGGGCCGAGGAAGCAGCCAAGGCAAAGGGCAATCGCAAGTAACCCGGCGGAACACGGCTCTTGTTGCACGATCAGATTAATGCGATGCACTTCGAGACAACGCGGCACACGGCTTCGCCGGTGCGGAGCATGGAGGCATGCCGTCGGATCGTTCCCCGGCCTGACCGTCTTGTGTGCGCTTGCCGCCGCCCTCCTTCTCGTCGCGCCCGCCGTCGCCCAGACCGCTGGTGACAAGCTTTCCATCCGTGTCGCCGGGCCGCTCGCGGCCAGGGAGATGACGGAGGCGCTGGCGCGTGAGTTTTCCAAGACCAAGCCAACGGCAGCGCTCGACTATCTGCGTAATGATGCCGCCAGTTCCGCGGCTGCTTCGCTTGTGTCCGGGCGGGACATGATCCTCACGCTGGGCAGGGTGAACGAGAAGGACATCTCGTATTCCAAGGATCGCTGGAAGGCGCTTGCCCCGGAAGAACACGTCATCGCCGCTCGGGCCGTGGCTATCGTCGTCCACGAGCGCAGTGCGGTCGAGTCGCTGACGATGGAGCAGCTTCAGTTGCTCTTTTCCGGCAAGGCAAAGGATTGGACGACCTTCGGCGGGCAGGCCAAGGCTGTGCGATGCTATGGCCTGGCGTTCGGCGACCCGCTCACAACCATGTTCCATGACAAGGCGATCTCGGCCGTCAAGTGCGGGCTTGTCACGCGGAAGAAGGATTCGGCCGAGACATTGACGGCTCTCGCCGCCGATCCGCAGGGCGTGGCGTTCGTGGATGCCGTGGCCGCGATGTCGGCGGGCGACACGGTCAAGATCGTGGCGATCGGCACGGACAAGACCACAATTGCGCCCAACGCACAGACGATCAAGGACGGCACGTACCCCCTGGCCGACACGCTGGTGCTGTACGTTTCGCCAAAGGCGTCGCAGGCTGCGCAGGATTTTGCGCAATTCATCCTGGCCGGCAAGGGCGACGCCACGTTCCGCAAGCACGGATTCATGCCGACGCTGCGGGCGGCCAGCGCCGATGTGCTGGCGGCTTTTGAAAAGCTCTACGGCCCGGACATCAAGCGGGTTAAGGGTACGCCGGATACCGCCGACGATCTGACCCTGGCCGGTCAGATGATCCAGTCGGCACGGACGGGCAAGCTCGACGCCGAACTCCTGGCGGCGATGTGCGAGGCGGCGTATGACCTCACCGCCAACGCCTCCGGCGGCCAGACGCAGGCATTCGAGGCCCTGGGCGTCCTGGCCGAGAAGGTTCCCGACAAGCGGTTCGACTGCGCCGTCAGGCGTGCCGCCCTGTGCGAGCGCGTGTACAAGGACGGCAAGGCTCGTGCCGATGGCGAGCATCTGGTGGAAGCGTTGATGACGGCCGGTGAACTGGGCACGTCATCGCGCAGGTTCGCCGAGGCCGCCGATGCCTGGAAGAAGGCGCTGACTGTGGCGGAAGAGGTGAATTCGCCCAGGCTGGCCGCGATCAAGGAACGGCAGCCGGCGTTCGAGGCCCGCCGTCAATCCCTGGCCGAGGCGGCGTCACTGGCGGCACGCCTGCGTAGCGATCCCAAGGACATCGAGGCCCGGATGAAGCTGTTCTGGGCGCAGCTTGTGGAACTGGACAATCCGGCTGAGGCCGCGAAATACATCGACGTGGTGACGGCAGAGGATTTCAAGACCTACGTGCCCCTGGCGTCCGAGCCGACGGACAAGCTCTCCGAGGAAGCGGCCTTGAAGCTGGCCGAATGGTACGTGGGCCTGATCGACAAGGCCGGGCCGGGCGGAAAGGAATTGATGAACGCCAAGGCGCGGGCCTGCTACGTTCGCTTCTTTGATCTTCACAAGAATCGCGAGGACGCGCTGGCCATGCGAGCGGCGCTGGGCATACAAAAGATCGGCGGGAAGGTGCCTGATCCGCCGGTCGCGCCAACGGCTGGCGGAAAGAAGCCTCAGCCGCCGCAGCCAGCGGTAAACGCCGGCCTGCAGCCGAACGAGGAGATCACCGACCTGAAGCTGGCCGAGTTCGTGGCCGCCAATCCCAACATCACAAAGCTCACACGCCAGGAGATCGGCACGGCCAGGCAGATCACCGACCTTCGGCCGCTGGCACGATTGGCCAAGCTAACGACGCTGGAGCTTCACCAGGCGGGCAACATCAAAGACATCTCGCCGCTATCGAAGCTGCCGGACCTCACGTCGCTGACGATCACGGGATTAGAAGTGGAGAGCGTCTCGGCCCTGTCTGGCCTGTCGAAGCTGACGGCGCTGAGCATCAACGATGCAAAGAATGTCACCGACATCGCGCCCGTCGGCAGGCTGCTTGGACTCAAGACGTTGAACCTGCCCGGCTGCGCGAAAGTTTCCGATTTGACGCCCGTTTCGCGGCTGACGGGTTTAACGAACCTGAACCTGTCGGGTTGTGAGAAAGTCAGCGACCTTGCCCCGCTGGAGAAACTGGCCAAGACGTTGACTTCGTTGAACCTCAATGGCTGCAAGACCGGCGACGTGTACAAGCTCTCGCGGCTGATGAAGCTCAAGAATCTCGACCTGCGTAACTGCGAAGGCGTATCCGAGGATGATCTGGCTTGGCTGGCCAAGCGCCTGAAAGATTGTAGGATTCAGCCGGCGCCGCCAGCCACCTCGGACAAATAGCCGGGCCCGAAAAGAGAGACAGTTTTGTTTCCAGGAGCGTAAGCTCCAGTTTCGAGCGTTTTGCGAACCGCTCTCTCTATTCTCACGGCCCGCTGGCATGCTCCGGCGGGCCGTCGCGTTAACTCCGCAAGGGCAAGGCGTTTTCGCGGCCTGCCGCGCCCGTAGGCTCCACGGCGCGTTTGGACTACTCGCGCCCCCTGCCGCCCTATTCTCGGCCATCTTTCTCTTTGGCCCCGCATTTCTCTGATGGGTTGGTCAACCCCCAACTAGTCCAAACCTCGCCTCCGACAGCATTCAAGGTATGGCCATGCACCGACTTGCAGGAAAGACGCCTCGTACGTTGCCCGCTGGACCAGGGACGGAACGCACGGGCACTTTCAAAGAACTAGTATGAAAGAACTTGCATTGGCGCCCAGCAATGGTTAATTAGACGCTGTCCGGTGAGTACCGGGGTCGCACATTCTTCAGTGGCGGGCTTCATCAATCAGAGTAATGGCTTGGCAGTGCCGGGCCATGCGGCCTTACTCGCATTCGCTTTCGCACGACATATCCATGCGTTCGTGCTGCCTTATAGGGTCATGGAGCGGTTCCGCGGAGATTGTCGTGTGGTGAGCCAGTGCGGCGCAACGCAGTCTGCAACGGGATTGATATTCGCCCATCATCAAAGGGACCAGATCGTGCTGAGCGCAAAATGCATCCACTGCCAGGAAGCGATTGAGGTACCCGACAGCCTAATAGGCGATGTCGAGACATGCCCGTCCTGCGGCAAGCAGTTCACAGTGCCAGGCCCAACTGTCGCGAAGGCCCCATTGCCTGAAGAACCATCGTCCGGACGGCGCTGGGCCCTCTACGCAGGCGCGGTGGTCGTGGCGGCTGGACTGGCGACTGCGGGATGGATGCTCCTTCGCGGCACTGCAAGGCCCGCAAACAGCGTCCCGCTTGCCGCTCAATCCGCAACGCCGCCAGGCAAACCGCCATCGCCCGCAATTGGTGTATCAGCGGCCTCCGGCCCGTCTGCTGCCGCGACTGAAGCCCCGGCAGCGGCGGTTCCCCCCGCCACCACCATAGACGCCAAGCCGGTGCAGCTGAGGCTGAAGGAGCCTGCTCTGGATTTTGCCTTCAGCAGCCAAAGCGGCTGCCTGCTGGCGTTGGACAGCCTCAATAGCGCAGTGACGCTGTATTCGAAGGATTTCTTAAAGGGCCAGCCTGGCGCGTCGCCAATTAAGGTTAAAGTCGGAACCATGCCGATGGCCATCATCGCCAAATGCTTCAAGGGCAAGGCGTATTTCGTGGTCGGCTGTGAGAGCGACGGCAATCTCTATGTCATTGACGCCATCAGCGGACAAGTGAAGACCGTTCCAACCGTCGGCACATGCGTCCGGGCAATGACCGATACGGGCAATTGCGATGACCCGCTGGTGTATTACCTCAGCCAAGGCCGCCTGTGCAGGGCAAACATCGAGACATTCAGCGATGCCGGTGCGATGGACAGGCTGGAGAATCTCTACGCCGAGAGGATCGCGATGTCGCCCGACGGGAGGTATTTGTATGCGAAGTCGGGAGGCGCATCCGATCGAGTGGAGGTGCTGGTGCGCACGGCCATCGGCAATGGCGAGACGTTCGTTCCCGATCCAGTCGTCGGCAACTGCGGCCGGATAGCGGTGGACCCCCGTGGCATCTATTTGTTCATTGGCGACAGGCGGCACAGTTTCGATGGACGGCGACGGATGACGGAAGAGACCTGTCCGGCCGAATGCTTCGTTCCCAACCGGCCCCTGATGGCCGCCCTTGAAACCCGTGAGATCGTGGGCTACTCGTACAATAGCCTCAAGCAGACCGGCCGGTACTCCTGGCCCGAAGAGTTCAACAAGCAGGTCAAACCGTTGGAGATTACCACGTCTGAAGGCGGCGGTCGCAGCCTCGCTTTTCAGCGCCGACTGTTTTGCGACCCAGAGAACGACCGGCTTGTCTTGGCGTTCCATGATCAGGTCTTGCTGCTGCCTGTGAGCCTGTTAAACCCACCGGCTGACCCGGTGTTGGCCATCGGCATCCCGTCATTCCACGAGATGATCGCTGGCCAGGACAACCGAATGGCGCTGGACATTCTGGACAAGCGGGTCAAGGTCGAACTCAAACGCGGGCCGAAAGGGATGACGCTGGAGGCAAGTAGCCTGCGATGGACACCGCAGGCCGACCAGGCGGGGGCGCACGAGGTGGCGATTCGCTCGTTCGCGTCGAATACGGAACTGATCACCAGCGTCAGCGTAAACGTCCGCCGGCCGCAGCTGTTGCTCTCGTTCGAACCGGAGATTCTCTCTCTCAGTTCCGATGGCCAATGGGCCGTCGTCGCCAGCGGCACGCAGATCCGCTATCGGCCACCAGACCCACAAGCAGCGCCGACGCCAATTTCGGAGCCCAAGTTAGCGGTCATTGATCTAGAGAGCATGATCGTCCTGTGCGAAAAGGCGATTAGCGAGCCGCTGACGATGGCCGCCATCGATTCGCAGAACGTGTACACATCCGTGATGAATGCC
Source organism: uncultured Planctomycetaceae bacterium (assembly GCA_964417755.1). Lineage (GTDB taxonomy): Bacteria > Planctomycetota > Phycisphaerae > SM23-33 > SM23-33 > CAYQJH01. The sequence continues at coordinate 2,386 of CAYQJH010000014.1, read as the reverse complement.
GGCTTCGTGGATGTGCTTAATCGCCAGGACCTTTCGCCTCGTCAGAAACTGCCCGTGGCGCAGCTGGCGTCCGTTGTGCCGATCAATTCGAAATGGCTCGTGGTTGGGGGCGACGCGGTGCAGTTCTTCAGCCTGCCAGGGCTTTCGCCCGCCTCCGATCCGCCCTGGCGCACCTGGCCGTTCAAGCCGCAGGAGTTTGCTCGCAACGCCACGTTTCGGCATGAGCTGCGCCCGGGCGCACTGCCCCGGCGTGTCGGAGATGGCTGGGAATGCGAGGGCGTAATTTTCAACTCGGATATGAGCAAGGTCCGCCAGGTGCTCAGTCGCAGGCCCGAGGATGCCAACCATCTTCTATGGAATCGCTCAACCGGCCATTGGGGACTCGCAGATGCCGATGGCCGACGGCTGGCCGATGCGCCCGGCAATGTCATGTGTATTCTTGAAGACCTGCCGGCGATCGCAGCGGCCAAGTGCACCGACAGCCAAGTCCTGCAACTACAGTTGTTCGATCTGAACAACGCCAGCATGGTCAAGGCATTCGATCTCGACGAGGGCGTCCGGTCGGAGCACGGGGTACAGCTCGCGACGGCCGGGCGGGCGATCTATTGCTTGTCAGGGCATTCTCTGTACCGTGTGAAGGTGAGCGATGATACCGCCAAGAAGCTGCCCATGCCGTTTGCATTCCAGCCACCAAGGTCCGTGCCGGTGGTAAGAGACGCCCAGGCAACACTCGAGCACAAGCTCATGGGCGGACGTGGACCCTATGAGTTCGTGCTGGAACGAGGCGGATCCGGCATCACGGTGGACAAAACTACTGGCGCAATCATCATCCAATCGCCGGTCCTGCAGGCGAAGGTCATCGAGGAGGTTGTGGCGATGTTGCAGCAAGCGGACTCCCAGGAAGCGGCGGAACAGTTTGTTGGAGGATTCGAGGCCAATGCCGCCCGGCAGCGAGCTGTGCTCAATCCATTGCTGGATACACCTGTGGCCGGCGCGCCGGGCCACCAGTCCGACAGAACCGTGGGACATCCACCGGCGACAATACCGGCAACAAGGACGAGCGAGTCTGATCTCCAGCCTCAGGTGAAATCATCCACAGAGTCCGCCGTCGAATATGTCCTCTGGCACCTACCAGCTTCAGATCGCGGAAAACGGAAATGTCGCGGAAAACGAACCGATGAGTTGTTCGTCCAATGCAGATAGAATACCGTCAAGGGAAGGAGACCAGGTGGCCTTGGCCAACGAAACGCATTTCCTGCAACGAAAGTGGCGCGTGACGGGCTCCGGATCAATCGCCGTCGCTATGACATTCTTGGCCTGTCTACTTCTTGTCGGCGCGGCTGCAGCGGCCGAGCCGCAGGTCGCCATCGTGGTCCTGCCTCCTGCGTTCATCGCCGAAAGTGGCGATAAGGCCACGGCTGCCGCCGAATTGGCATGCGACCAACTGGCTAGGGAGTTGGAGAAGAACCCGTCCCTGCGAGTTGTAGACCGCTCCCAACTGGACCGTGTTCTAAAGGAGCGGAAACTTGGCGCGAGCGCCGCGATCGCGATCATGAGCTATGATGCCATGATCCGCCTGGAGATCGACGCCGTCCGCCCCGTTCCCGTTCTTCGCTTGAGAGTGGTTGATTTGTCGAACGGCAACAACGTGGCCGAAGCGCAATATCCGTGGTCTGTTCCACTGGGCGAAGGGGTCGTTGCGAAGATGGCCCAGCAGTGTCAGGCCGCCCTGCCGGGCTTGACACAGCCCTGGCCGAACCTGCTGCGAGTGAGGCTTCTGGACGTGGAAAACGCCGGCAAGTCTGCCAGGCTGGAGCCATTGGCCGCGAGACTTCGGGAGACGTTTGACCATGCCCTGGAGCGCAGCCATGGAATAGTGCTGGTTCACCACTTGGAGGCACAAACCGCCAAGGAAGAGTCACTGCTGCTGACGATGGGGCTTTCGCAATTGCCGGACGGCAGACAGTTCGTGCCGCAGTCGGATGTAACGATTGAACTGCGTATTCGCGAAATGGACGGCGTGGGCAAGACGTTCGACCAGACGCGGGTAGAAGTGGCTTGGCGCATCCGCAAGGGCCAGCAGTACAGCGGCGACTGGGCCGTTGCAGCCGGGGCGGTTAAAGATTTCGATTCCCTGCTGAAGAACGTTTGGTCCCAATGCGCCGGCACGCTCGGTCAGGCCACCCCTACCGCCGCCGGCGACTACCTGGACGAGATGGCGCTGCGCCGCAAGCAGGCCCAAGCGGAACTGGATGCTTGCGATACACGCATGGATGTGCCGCGAGAAGTGGCACTCAAGCGCCTGGCACATTGCGCTGCCGCTGTCAAGCTCGATCCGACATGGGAGGAAGCGGCTTACCTGTTGGTGGGCGCCAACGTATACGAT